>JAYWAQ010000684.1:0-3172 GCA_043782305.1 Burkholderiales bacterium | reverse complement strand
GTGACCGCGTGTACGCCACGCAGTTCGCAGCTTCTCAGCCGATGCGCGCGAGCGCATCCGAGGAGTGCCGCAGGTTAAGTGAGCCAAACAATCACTTGGGGCAACCCCAAGCGCCAGTACAGTACCGAAACACAATGCTGGAAGAAACTGGCGTACAACACGGTCACAACAATCATAATCGAGTGGTGGCGTTACCTCTGTGCAGCGAACGCCCCAGGCCACCGCGACACGGCAAAATAGCATGATGAAAATTCTCGTTCAATCCACTGGTCTTGACATCGGTCCCGGCATCATCGCCGAGCTGAAAAAGCATCAGCCGGACTGGCGATATTTCGCGTGGCCATCGGACGAGCCATGCGACTATGTGGTGGGCTGGAAGCCGCCTGCGGAGTTGTTTGCGCGGCAGCGGAACTTGAAGGCAGTGATCAATTACGGTGCGGGGGTCGACGCCATCCTTGCCATGCACGCCGTGCCTGCACACATGCCGATCATCCGGCTGGAAGACGCGGGCATGGCGCAGCAGATGGCCGAGTACGCGATCTACGGCGTGATCCATCATCAGCGCCACATGCAGATTTACCACGGGCAACAGCGGACTATTCACTGGGAACAGCATGAGGATCGTGGCAATGTACGGCGACCGACGGTGGGCGTGATGGGGCTCGGTGAAATGGGCGGAACGGTGGCGACGAAGCTGGCGGGATTCGGCTATTCGATCCGTGGCTGGTCGCGCTCGAAGCATGAGATTGAGAATGTCTTGACCTTTGCTGGTCACGACGCGTTGCCGACGTTTCTATCCGGATGCGATGTCCTGGTTTCGATGCTTCCGCTTACTGACTCAACGAAGGGCATCCTTAACGCGGCAAGACTCGCACAGCTTCCGCGCGGCGCATTTCTCGTGAACGCGGGACGCGGTGGTCATCTGGTGGATGCAGACGTTGTCGCCGCGCTAGATAGCGGGCAGTTGGGCGGCGCACTGCTGGACGTTTTTCACGAAGAGCCGCTACCGAAGGATCATCCGTACTGGACGCACCCGAACGTCGTCGTAACGCCTCATATCGCCGCCACAACGCCGATCAAGGACGCCTGCGCGCAAATCGTGGCAAAGATTTCTGCAATGGAACGCGGTGAAGTTGTTTCCGGGATCGTTGATCCCAACATTGGGTACTGAGCTCACCATGAAATATCCCAAGCGTGTCAACATCGTCGAAGTCGGAGCCCGCGACGGACTGCAAAACGAGAAGCAGGACGTTTCGGCGTCGGTCAAGATCGAGCTGGTGAATCGCCTGAGCGACGCCGGTTTTCGCAATGTGGAGTCGGGATCATTCGTTTCGCCGAAGTGGGTGCCGCAGATGGCAACGTCGACTGAAGTGATGGCGGGAATCACGCGCAAACCCGGCGTGATTTATTCGGTATTGACGCCGAACATGAAGGGTTTTGAGGGCGCGCTGGCCGCGAAGGCCGACGAAGTTGTCATCTTCGGCGCGGCCTCCGAAGCGTTCTCACAGAAAAACATCAACTGCTCAATTGCCGAGAGTATCGAGCGGTTTCGGCCCGTCGCCGAGGCGGCGAAGGCGAACGGCATGCGTGTTCGCGCCGCGGTCTCGTGCGCGCTTGGCTGCCCGTATCAGGGCGATGTGCCGATTGAGTCGGTCGTCGATTGTGTGTTGCGCTTTGCAGCGCTCGGTTGCGACGATATCGGCATCGCTGACACCATCGGTGTCGGTACGCCTGCGCGCGCGTCAGCCGTGTTTGAAGCAGCCGCCAAGGTCTTTCCGTTGAGTCAGATATCTGGGCACTTTCACGACACGTACGGACAGGCATGCGCAAACGTGCTGGCCTGCCTTGAGCTTGGCGTGAGCACGTTCGACACCAGTGTCGCGGGGCTCGGCGGATGCCCGTACGCAAAAGGTGCCACCGGGAATGTAGCGACGGAAGACGTGCTCTACATGCTGCACGGGATGGGTATTGAGACCGGCATTGATCTCGACAAGGTATGTGACGCTGGGCAATTTATTTCGCAGGCGCTCGGTCGTGCGCCGCACTCGCGCGTGAATCGTGCACTCGCCGCGAAACGGGCAGCGTAGCTTCAGTGTGGATCGACAGTCACTGCCATCTCGATTCGCCGGAATTTGACGCTGATCGCGACCACGTCGTTGAGCAGTCGCGGGCCGCGGGCGTCGAGGCGATCATCAATCTTCCGGGGCACGTCAATCATTTTGCGCAAGCTAAAGCGACGCACGAGCGTTACGGTTGCCTGACGGGCTACGGCATTCATCCGATGTGGGTCGCGGGACCCTACACAACGTCCAGGCGCGAAGACATTGCCACATTGCGTGCCTGGGTTGAGCGCGAGAAACCCGACCTGATCGGTGAAATCGGGCTCGATTTCTTCGTTCCTGATTTCAATCAGGCCGAGCAGGAGTGGTTCTTTGCTGAGCAGTTGAAAATTGCGCGTGATTTCGATCTTCCCGTGTCCCTGCATGTGCGCCGCAGTCAGGATCACATTCTCAAACACTTGCGACGCATCAAGGTACGCGGTGGCTTTGCGCATGCGTTCAATGGCAGCTCGCAGCAGGCCGCTGAGTTCGTGAAGCTTGGCTTTTGCCTGGGGTTTGGCGGCACAGCCACTTTTCCGCAAGCGCAACGGGTGCGGGCGTTGTTGCACGACGTGCCGCTTGATAATGTCGTGGTCGAGACGGATGCCCCAGATATTCCGCCAAGTTTTTTGGGGACGATGGGTTCGGGGCAACGCAACAGCCCGGCTTATCTCCCGCGCATCGGGGCGCTATTGGCTGAGGTGCGCGAAGTTAGCGCAAGCGCATTTGCGGAAGCAACGACGGCCAATGTGCGACGAACCCTCGGAACAGGAAAATCACGATATGAGCTTTAGACACCTCTTCACCACGACTGGCGAGGCTGCGGCAGCCGCCGTGGAGACACCCTGCGTGCAGATTTGTGTCATTGATGATGTGGATGGGCTGTGTGTAGGCTGCGCACGAACGCTCACAGAGATTGCCGAGTGGGGAAACTATTCGGCGGCGCAGCGGAGCACTGTGATGGCGCAGCTTCCGGCGCGTCGGCATGAAAACGGGAGTTCGCCTTCCGATACGCTGTGAACCCGGACCGGTGAACTCAAGCGTTCGGTGTGCCACACAACAGACAGAAAGAG
>JAYWAQ010000683.1:0-3179 GCA_043782305.1 Burkholderiales bacterium | reverse complement strand
TGTAGGCGATGCCGAGCGATTCGCTGCCGGGCGTGTCCTTCACAAAGCGCATCACGGCCAGTAGTGAAGACGCTTCGTCAGAGATTAATGCTGTTCGGCGTACTTGCGTGGTGCGAACAAAACCAGCGCGTTCACGACGATGGTCGTATACCTGCACATAGTCTGCGCGTTCGCCGCGAATTTCCAGCGTGTCGCCCTGTGTAAGCAGTGCGTGCTGCGTCGCGCTGTCGCGCGGTGACGCACGCAGAGAGACCTGATCTTGTGTGACGATGGCGAACAGCGGTGAATCTGGCGCTGCATGTAAAGCAGCGACACCTAAGCCAGCAACAAGAGAGGCGAAAAGCGTGCGCATTATTGTGCTTCCTTGGTCGTGTCAGCTTCGTTGTTGCCAGCATCATGCTTCACCGCAACTTGCGACGCCTTGCCCAGCAACGTGCTGCCAATAAAGTCGCCATTGGTCGGTGGTGGCGCGATGATGACCGACACTTTATCCGAGAGTTTGTCGGCCATCGTTTTCTGAATCAACAGCGGAAAGCGCGTGATCAAAGCGCCTTCGCGGGCCATTTGTTCGCTCGTGCTTTTGCCAACGCGATCAAGGCGATACACCTCAGCGTCAGCGAGTTTCTGGCGCGACTCGGCTTCGCCCGCTGCCTCAATGCGCCGGGCTTGTGCGCTGCCCTCAGCCGCCTTCACGCGGGCCACGCGCTCCGCCTCCGCTTCAAGCTGGCGCTGCTCGACCTGACGCTGCTTGAACGGCAGCACGTGTTTCATCGCTTCTTCCTGTGCGCGGGCGGCGATGATCTGCTCGCTCGCTGCGGCTTCAGCCGACTTTTCGCGTCGCAGTTTCGCGGCATCGGCTTCAAGCCCCGTCTCCTTAACCTGCTTCTCTTTCAGCTCCAGCGTGTAGCGCATCTTTTCGCTCGCGAGCTCTTCAGCGAGCAGCTGCTCCATGCCGGCTTTGTAGTTGTCCGGCAATTCGATGCGTCCAATCTGCACGCCGCGCAGCGTGATGCCATCGACCGCCAACGCCGGCTTAAGCTCGGCCTCAATCGCTTGCACAATCTCTGCCCGTTTCGACGAAAAAATCTCGCGAACGGTGTAGCGCGTGAACACTTTATAGATCACGCCATCGACAGCAGGTCGAACCACCTCATTGCCCAAGTCTTCCGGCAAATTGCTCGCCATCGACGCAATTTTTGTTGGATCGACCGTGCGGGCCGTTCGGCCAAAATCATGATGTCCGAAAACGGCTAAAAGCGCTGCTAACCAAACGCTAAACTGCTCACATGCAGTTCACTCATCTCACACCAAACGCTTGCTACCAAGCCATGAAAGCGCACGACACACGCTTTGATGGGCGCTTTTTTGTGGGTGTTTCTTCGACCCACATTTATTGCCGTCCGATCTGCCGGGTGCGCATG
Organism: Burkholderiales bacterium; assembly: GCA_043782305.1. Taxonomy (GTDB): domain Bacteria; phylum Pseudomonadota; class Gammaproteobacteria; order Burkholderiales; family Casimicrobiaceae; genus Casimicrobium. The sequence continues at coordinate 1,758 of JAYWAQ010000683.1, read as the reverse complement.
CCGCAGCAGAAAAACTGCACGTTTCATCCAAGCGCGGCGGCGGCTGAGGCGGCGGGGTTTAGGCCTTGTTTGAAGTGTCGGCCCGAGCTGGCACCGGGCTTTGCAGCGACGGAGGCGGGCGCGAAGCTGGCGCGGGCAGCGGCGCGGATGATTGAGGATGGGGTGGCCAACGATGTTGATCTGGCGCGTGTGGCGGAGCGTGTTGGGGTGACGGATCGTCACTTGCGGCGTATTTTTGCTGAGGAGTTTGGCGTGTCGCCAGTGCAGTACGCGCAGACGCATCGCCTGCTGCTGGCCAAGCGCTTGCTGACGGACACGGCGTTGCCCGTCGCGGACGTCGCGTTTGCCAGCGGGTTCTCCAGCGTGCGGCGAATGAATGCCTTGTTTGCCGAGCGCTATCGGTTTAGCCCGACGCGTTTACGGAAAGAAGGGCGCCAGGGTGAAACGGAGAACGCAGAAGCGGGCGAACTGGATTCGCTCACGTTCGTGCTGCCATATCGACCGCCCTATGACTGGCAGCGCGTGCTCGTGTTTTTTGAGATGCGTGCGGTGCCGGGTGTGGAGACGATTGCGGATGGAATTTATCGGCGCGTGGTGCGTGTGGAAGGTACGACACCGACAGCGGGTTGGCTTGAAGTGAGCCATCTGCCCAAACGAAATGCGCTGCAACTGCGATTCACGGCTGCGCTCGCGCAGGCGACGCAATCGGTGTTGTCGCACACCAAGCAGGTCTTCGATGTCGCGGCTGATCCGCAGGAGATTTCGACCGCGCTCGGGGAGCTTGCTAAGGGCGCGCATGGGTTGCGGCTGCCGGGTGCGTTTGATGGCTTCGAGTTGGCGTTGCGGGCGATTCTTGGGCAGCAGGTGACGGTGAAGGCGGCGCGCACGTTGGCGACGCGGTTTGTGGATGCGTTTGGTGAGGCAATTGCCACGCCGTTTGCTGACTTGACGCGTACGTTTCCGACGCCTGCTCGTGTTGCGCAGTTGACGCGGGACGACATTGGTCGGCTCGGCATTGTTGGGCAGCGCGCGGAGGCGATGATTGCGATTGCGCAGGCGGTGACGTCGGGCAAATTGATACTAAGCGGTGGCGCGGAGCCATCGCAAACGATTGATGCGTTACGCGAGATCAAGGGCATCGGGCCGTGGACGGCGCATTACATCGCGATGCGTGCCTTGGCGTGGCCGGACGCGTGGCCACCGCAGGATGTGGCGCTACTTAGCGCCATGAATTTGCCGAACACGGCGAAGGGGCAGCGCGAAGCCGATGTGATCGCGGAGGCGTGGCGACCGTGGCGCAGTTATGCGGTGCTGCATACGTGGCGGAAACTGGAAAAGATAAAGGTTTGAAGATGACTATTTACTATCAATTGCACGATTCCCCCGTGGGCGAGTTATTGTTGATTTCCAATGGCGAGGCGCTGACCGCGCTGCACATGACAGCGGGCAAATACGTTCCACCTGTGAATTCGGATTGGGTACGCGATGAAAAGCGCGCCGTGCTCACGCAAACGCGCCGCGAGCTTGATGAATATTTCAGCGGCAAGCGGCGCGTTTTCTCGATGCCGCTTGCGCCATCGGGCACCGAGTTTCAAAAGCAGGCGTGGATAGCGCTCACCAAGATCCCGTTCGGCGAAAAGCGCACGTATGGACAACAGGCCGCGATCATCGGCCGTCCGAAAGCCGTGCGCGCGATTGGTGCCGCAAACGGCAAAAACCCTATCGGCATCATCGTGCCCTGTCATCGCGTGATTGGCG
>JAYWAQ010000682.1:0-8793 GCA_043782305.1 Burkholderiales bacterium | reverse complement strand
GAGTCCGGTGCGATCATCGAATACCTCGTGCGCACCTACGGCAACGGCCAATTCGCGCCCGCAATGGGAACCTCCGCCTACAACCGCTACATCCAGTTTCTGCACTACGGCGAGGGCTCGGCGATGCTGCCGCTGATGCTAAAGCTCTACACCAGTCGCCTCGGCGAAGCGGGTGCGCCGCTGCAACCGCGCATCAATAGCGAGATTCAAAACCACATGGGTTGGCTCGACAGCGAGCTGGTCAACAAGACCTATTTCGTTGGCGACTCGCTCACCGGTGCGGACGTCCAATTGTCATTCGTGGCGCAGTCTGCAACGCGCGGCGACGGTGCAGAAATGTTCCCGAATCTCGCCCGCTTCGTCGCGACAATTGAAGCGCGACCGGCGTATCAGCGGGCAATTGCGAAGGGCGGCGCGTAACGCTGTTTGCGCTGCGTGGCTAGGCTGTCACGTCCGGTAGCCGATCCCATCCGTAAACACTTTCGATCAAGGTTTCGCCCATCATTTCGAAGGGGACGTTGCGCACATAGTGCGCACCGAGACCTTGATAGAAGCGTATGGCCGGCAAATTGGTCGCCAAGACTTCGACACGAGCGCATGTGTGGCCTTTGGCTTGGAGATCATCGAATACGTGCCCCACTAAAGCTCGCCCGAATCCCTTTCGTTGCGCTGATTTCAGCAGATAGATTCCGAATAGCTGGCCGGAGAATCCATCGTTCGGTTCGCGCGCAATGCCGCCGTCGGCGAAGCCAACGACTTCGCCATTTTGATCAGCGAGCCAAAGTGTCTCCGGCTGTGTGGCGATGCTCTTCCTCCAACCGTGGGTTCGCTTTTCAGGATCGCTCTTTGCGTCAATGACGTGATCCGGGATCAAGCCGGGATAAGTCGTGCGCCAGCTTTCGCAGTGAACGCGCGCGACAGCCTCCGCGTCGTGAATCGATGCGCGACGATATTTCGTGGTCATGATTTGTGCTGCAGGGGAGCGCATGCCCCCTGCTCTCAACTATTTCGACGCAGCGGTACTGGCCAAGCGAACCCGTGCGGCATCGCGGTTTAGCCCGCTCAGAATGGCCTTGAATGACGCGGTGACGATATTGCTATCCATGCCGACACCATGCAGCGACGGGCCGTCACCGACGCGCATCTCAATGTAGGTGATGGCTGTTGCGTTCGCGCCCTGACCAATGGCGTGCTCGTGGTAGTCCATGACCTTTACGGGCGCGTGCAGTTCGCTTGCGATGGCGGCAACGAAGGCGTCAATCGGGCCGTTGCCCATGCCTTTGGCTTTGTGCGAGTCGCCGTCGATTACGACCTCGGCATGCACTTCAACCGCTTCCGGACGCGAAGAATCCTCGGCAAGTTTGTGCCCGATATATTTGTAGGGTGCGCCCTTGCTCACATACTCGGCGTCAAAAATATTCCAGATGTCGTCGGCGGTCATTTCCTTGCCGGTGTCGTCCATCACGCGCTGCACCACTTGCGAGAATTCAATCTGCATCCTGCGTGGCAGATCTACGCCGTATTCGCTTTGCAGAAGGTAGCTGATGCCACCCTTGCCGGATTGCGAATTCACGCGGATGACGGCCTCGTAGCTTCGCCCCACGTCCATCGGATCGATAGGCAAGTACGGCATATCCCAAATGCCATAGGGATTGGCGTCACGGTTCGCGAACGCTTTCTTGATCGCGTCCTGGTGCGAACCAGAAAAGCTCGTGTACACAAGGTCGCCAGCATAGGGATGACGCGGATGCACCGGAATCTGGTTGCAGTATTCAACCGTTTTCTTGATTTCATCGATGTCACTGAAATCAAGATTCGGATGCACGCCCTGCGAATACATATTCATCGCAACGTTCACGATGTCGACATTGCCCGTGCGCTCACCGCTACCGAACAGGCAACCTTCCACGCGATCCGCGCCCGCCATTAACGCGAGTTCAGCCGCCGCGGTGCCGGTACCACGATCATTATGCGGATGCAGCGAGATCAAAATGCAATCACGTCTGGCCACGTTGCGATGCATCCATTCGATTTGATCGGCGTAGCAATTCGGAGTCGCGTTCTCGACTGTGGTCGGCAAGTTGATGATGATCTTGTTCTGCGGCGTTGCGCCGTAAACGTCGACAACCGTATCGACCACACGCTTTGAAAACTCAAGCTCAGTATTCGAGAACATCTCCGGCGAAAACTCGAAGCGCCAATCAGTCTCGGGATACTTTTTCATGAGTTCGCGCACTTGCTTGACATGCGGGATCGTCAAGTCATTGACCACCTGATCTTGCGTCAAACCGAACACCACATTGCGCATGACGGGCGCGACCGCATGATAGAGGTGAAAGATCGCGCGTTTCGCACCTTTGAGCGCCTCAAAAGTGCGCTCGATGAACTCCGCACGAGCTGGTGAAAGCACCTGAATCCAGACATCATCCGGAATCTGCTTTTGCTCGATCAAATGACGAACAAAATCGAAGTCAGTCTGCGATGCCGAGGGAAATCCAACTTCGATTTCCTTGACGCCGACTTTGACGTTCAGCGCGAACATCTTTTTCTTCCGCTCGACGTCCATCGGCTCGATTAGCGCCTGATTACCATCACGCAAATCAGTGGCGAGCCAAATGGGTGCCTTGGTGATCGTTTGATTGGGCCAGGTGCGATCATGCAATGGGATGGGTTTGAACGCGGCGTACTTTTGACTGGGCTGTTTCAACATGGGCATGATGAATCTCTCGAACTAAACAATGGAATGCGGGAGCGCAGCTACATCGTCCCGTTTCAGGGATCACGATGTGGCGCAGACGTGGGGGAGTGGGGAAAGTTATGTGCGCTGGGGGCGCAGCAGCAGGAACGCAGCCAGGCGATCCTGCTTGCACAGCGAAGCAATCAGACGCGATGAGGCAACCGGAGAATCCGGGCTCGAAATCGCGAAAGACGCTGTTGGCTGTGAATGCATTCCATAACTATATCGCAGGTAGCCGCTTCGTTCAAGCGATGAGCAGCAGTAAGCGCCCAAATTGACCGCAAACGCCATCCGGTTGAGTCGTCTGCGTTGGAGGCAAAGCCGCTGCCAGCGTTCTATTTGCGGCATTTTCCGGAGGTGTAGGGGTTTTGTAGGGTCTCGCCAACTAAATTGCTTGCAGTTTGAGTTGCGCCCTCTGGCGCGCTTCCCTGTCACGATCCTGGCTTCCTGGAGAAACACTATGACATCCACCCACGTACTCGCGTCTAGCCTGAAAATTTTTCGCCACGTCGCGGCGAGTTTTGCCGCCACTCTGACGCTGTTGTCGTGGGCGATTCTGACTGCGACACCGTCGCTTGGAGCCAGCTTCGTAGTCAACATCGGCACCACCGATCTTGGCGACAACAATCTGGCAGCCGCCGGGTGCGACGATGGTACCGGGCACTGCAGCTTGCGAGCGGCGATCCAGCAGGGCAATGCGCTGAGTGGCACTCACACCATCACTTTTAGCGTGACTACCGTCAACGTCATCAACGGCGGGCTGCCTGCGCTGGCGGCCCCGTTCACCATCGTTGGCACCGGAGTCACGATCAACGGAAATGGTCACGGCTGCCTCAGCCTCACCGACTCGGGAACCCCGGCGCTCGGGCACACGACGGGCGCGACCGGCTCCACGATCAGCAATCTGACCATCGGCAACTGTAGTGGCGACGGCATCAGCGCGAATGGTCACAGCTACACGTTTACAGGAAACCATATCGGCATCGATGTAACGGGTCTGGTGGCGATGCCCAATACCGGGCACGGGATTTCGCTGTCGGCGTCTCAGGTTTATCCCGATACCAGCACCAACTTTTTTGCGAACCTGTACAACAGTTTCCCCGTTCAGCCAGTGGACGCGACCGCTGACCTTAACGCGTTCAACAGCAATATGGCCACCGCACTGGCGTCGCTGAATCCGGTCATCATCAGCGGCAACGTTATCTCCGGAAACGGCGGGAATGGCATCGAAATTTTCAGCCAAAATCTGGCCGCAGTGCTCGTTTCCAACAACATGATTGGCACCGATATCACCGGCAACGTCGCCAGACCCAATGGCGGTGCAGGTGTCCACATGACCGGTTCGACGTTCGGCAATCTGATCGGCCCAGGCAATGTCATTAGTGGCAATATAGGTGACGGGGTCAGCATCGAGTCGGGTGCTGTGTTTCTGCCCAACACTGTTCTCGGAAATCGCATCGGTCTGGCTGCGACGGCCGTGGGCTTGCACATTGGAAACGGCGCGAACGGCGTCAAGACCGACACCAAGCCGAGCACAGATCCGCTCAAATTCAACCCGAGCAAGATCGGCGCGTTCATCGGTCCGGCTAACCTCATTAGCGACAACAAAGGCGGCAGCAATAGCGCTTTACCCGACACGCTGGGCACCGATTTTGCCGGCATCGTAATAACTGGGGCCAGCACGGGAATCAAGGTGGTCGGCAACACAATTGGCCTGGCCGAATTTCCGCCGACGACACCGCTCGCCTCCAAACTCTATGGCAATGCAGGCGACGGCATCATCGTCACCACCTCGGGAAACACGATTAGCGGAAACAACATAGCGGCAAACGCGCGCCATGGCATCGTGCTGCAAGGGAGCGGAACCACCGCGAACAGCATCCTCGGAAACTCCATCGGCACTCACGCGGGCATCGCCGGAAATTTAACGCTCGGCAATGGTTTTGACGGCATCCATGTTGACGGCGCGAGCAGCACCACCGTCGGCGGCCCTGGCGCAACGGATGTCAACGTAATTGCCGGTAACGGTCGCAACGGTTTGAAAATCCGCCACGGCGGCACAAGCAATGGCTGGAGCAACATGTCGCAACGAAACGCGGTGTACGGCAACGGCGGGCTGACGGCGGGCATCGGCATCGACCTGGATCGCCAGGAAAACGCGGTTGACGCGCAGCAAAGCGAGTTTCCCCCCAACTATGCCAACCTTGACCAATCGGCACCGATTATCTGCGCGGGACCAGCAGATACAGGCGCTTGCAGCGGTTCGGCGGCGCCTGCATCAACGGGTGGCAACACCACGCTCGATTGGACGCTGACAAGCCACGGTCCAGCCAACTTCCGCATGGAATTTTTCAAGATCAATGCCGCCACCAACAATGCGGCGACCAGCATGACGTTTCTTGGCGAGCAATTGGTTACCACCGATCTGAGCGGTATGCCGAGTAACAGCGCCTCATGCTCGGCAGGGCGCTGCAGTGTCACGCTAGCGGCCAGCAGCGGCGGCAGCTACGTGCTCATGACGGCGACCGATATCACGCCCCTGACTGATCAGCCCGGTGTGCCAGGTGACTGGAAAGCGGGGCTTAAGTGCTTCATTGGCAATCTCGGCATTATTTTGTCGTCGTGCAATACCAACAACACTTCCGAGTTCTCTAACGTGCTGAGTGTGCCGTTGTCACCTCCGGCAGCCACGACCGTTGCGGCATCCGCGATCACCACCGTCACCGCCACTGTCAATGGCACCGTAAGTGCTAACGGGTCGGCTACGGTTGTGACGTTTGACTACGGGACGACCATCGCCTACGGCAGCACGGCCAGCGCGACACAAAGCCCGTTACCGAGCAGCGCTGTGGGATCAGCCGTCTCCGCGCCGTTGACAGCACTGACCTGCAACACAACGTATCACTTCCGCGTCAATGCCAACAACGGCGTTGGTTCAACGGTCAACGGAGCTGACCTGACCTTCACCACTGCCGCATGTGCAGCCGTAGCGCCGACTGCGATCTCGGTCGCCGCCACTGCGCTTACCGCAACGACAGCAACGCTGAACGGTACCGTCAGCGCGAACGGCGCGAGCACGACAGTAACCTTCGACTACGGCACCACAATCGCCTACGGTGGTGCGGGCAGCCCGCTCACGGCAACACAAAGCCCGCTGTCGAGCGGATCAGTCAGTGCACCTGTTTCAGCGCTGCTATCCGGCCTGACCTGCAACACGACCTATCACTTCCGCGTTAAAGCCAACAACGGGGTGGGCGGAACGATCAACGGCGGTGACATGAGTTTCACCACGGCGGTTTGTGCTCCGATTGCGCCAACGGCGACCACCGCTGCAGCAACCAGCATCACCACGACCACAGCAACATTGAACGGCTCCGTCAGCGCGAACGGCGCAGTCACTGCCGCGACGTTCGATTTCGGCTTGAGTGCGCCAGCTTACGGAGGACTCGGCAGTCCCGCGAACGCCGCCCAGAGTCCGCTCTCAAGTGGTTCGATCAACGCGCCAGTCTCGTTGACGTTAACGGGATTGACCTGCAATACGACCTACCACTTCCGCGCCAACGCTAACAACGGCGTCGGCGGCACCGTTAACGGGTCAGACCAGAGCTTCATCACTGCTGCCTGCCCGCCCGGCGCACCCAGCGCAACCACCAATGGTGCGACTGCCATCACCGTGACTTCGGCCACAGTGAACGGCACAGTCAGTTCCAACGGTGCAGCGACCACGGTCACCTTCGAATACGGCACCACCGTCGCCTATGGCAGCACAGTTAACGCCACACAGAGCCCACTTGGGAGCGGCGCGGTCAACACGACCGTGTCGGCACCTTTGTCCGGGTTAACTTGCGGCACGACCTATCACTTCCGCGTGAAAGCGAACAACGGTGCCACGACCAACGGCAACGACGCGAACTTCACGACTGCGCTTTGTCCGGCACCCACGGTCGCAACCAGCGCGGCGACAGCGCTCGCAGTGACGGGCGCTACGCTCAATGGATTAGTAAGTGCGAACGGCGCAGCCACGTCGGTGACGTTTGAATACGGCACGACGGTTGCGTACGGATCATCCATCGCCGCCGTACAAAGCCCCTTGATCAGCAGCGCCGTCAACGCCGCCGTATCGGCACCGCTGACTGGCTTGACGTGCAACACCACCTATCACTTCCGCGTCACGGCGAACAACGGCACCAACAGCAACGGCGGTGACTTGAGCTTCAGCACCAGCGCCTGCCCTGCCGCCGCGCCAACGGTCGCTACCTCCGCTGCCACGGCGATCACCACGGTCGCCGCCACCCTCAACGGCACCGCCAGCGCGAACGGTGCTGTTACAACAATTACGTTTGACTACGGGACGACTGTCGCATACGGCAGCTCCGTCAATGCCACACAAAGCCCGCTTGCAATCGGTTCGGTCAATTCCGCCGTTTCTGCGCCTTTGACGGGCCTCGTCTGCAATACGACGTATCACTACCGCGCCAACGCCAACAACGGCATCGGCGGCACGATTAATGGCAGCGACATCAGCTTCACAACGGCTGCGTGTGCTGCCGTCGCACCGACTGTGACCACAGTTGCGGCAAGTGCCCTGACGACGACCACCGCCACCGTGAATGGCACCGTCAGCGCGAATGGCGCAAGCACAACGGTGACCTTTGACTACGGCACCACCATCGCCTACGGGGGTGCTGGCAGTCCGCTAACGGCAACGCAGAGCCCGCTATCGAGTGGCTCTGTCAGCGCTCCGGTATCGGCGCTGCTGTCGGGTTTAACCTGCAACACAACGTATCACTTCCGCGTCAATGCCAACAACGGCGTTGGGTCAACGGTCAACGGCGCTGACCTGACTTTCACCACTGCCGCGTGCGCAGCGGTCGCGCCCACCGCGATCACGATTGCGGCCAGCGCTCTAACGGCGACCACGGCAACGCTGAACGGCACCGTCACCGCGAATGGTGCAACGACAACGGTGACCTTCGACTACGGCACCACCATCGCCTACGGCGGTGCTGGTAGCCCGCTCTCGGCAACGCAAAGCCCGCTGTCGAGTGGATCGGTAAGCGCACCTGTATCAGCACTGTTGTCTGGCCTGACCTGCAACACAACTTATCACTTCCGCGTCAACGCCAATAACGGTGTTGGCGGTACCATCAATGGCAGCGATTTGAGCTTCACCACGGCTGCGTGTGCTGCGGTGGCACCGACAGCTACCACTGCGGCGGCAACGAGCATCACCATGACGACGGCAACGCTGAACGGCACCCTCAGCGCGAATGGCACGGCGACAACAGTCACCTTCGAATACGGTGCGACTGTTGCTTACGGCAGCACGATCAACGCAGCGCAAAGCCCGCTGGCCAGTGGCGCAGTCAACACCGCTGTGTCGGCCGCGGTATCCGGGCTAACCTGTGGCACGACGTATCATTTCCGGGTGAAAGCCAACAACGGCCTGACCACCAACGGCAGCGACCTGGCCTTCTCGACGGCCGCTTGCCCAGTGCCGGTGACCAGCTTTAGCGGCAACACGTTCACTGGCACGGGCACCGCGACAGCGACCTTGTCTGGAAGCGGTGCCAACTGCTCATTCGGTACCACAGCGTTCGTCGGGCCACCTGTCGCAGCGCCTCCGGGCGTGACTTTCCCTGATGGCCTGTTTGACTTCACGACGAGCGGTTGCACAGGAACGATCACGGTGACGGTCAAATTTCCGACGCCGTTCCCGGCTAACGCGCAATACTGGAAATACGGACCAACACCTGGCCCTGTGGCGGCGCACTGGTACACACTGGGCGCGACGAACAATCTGGTCTTGTCGGGGAGCACGGCGACCTTCACGATTGCAGACGGCGGTCTCGGCGACGATGATCTCGCGGTCAACGGCAGCATCGTTGATCAAGGCGGGCCCGGCGTCGCTGCGGTAGTGCCTGCAGCAGAAGTAGTGGTCGTACCGACGCTGAGCCAGTCGGGGTTGGCACTACTGTGCCTGTTGATGATGCTCGCCGGCTTCGGAGCGCGGCAATTCAGATCGCCGCGTGCATCGATTGGCAAACGTCAATAGC
>JAYWAQ010000681.1:0-8796 GCA_043782305.1 Burkholderiales bacterium | reverse complement strand
GCCTGACCAATCGCCACACGCTGGCGCTGTCCGCGTGAGAGTTCGCGCACGCGCTTGGGCAGGCAGTGCGTGATGTCGAGCTGCGCCGCCACGGCGTTAGTGCGTGCGCCGAGATTACCGTCCGATACGCCGCGCGCTGCCGCAGCGTAGTGAAGGCACTGGGTCGCGGTCAGCTCATCATAAAGGCCGAATTCGTCTTCGAGATATCCGATGTCGCGATGCGCGAGCCTCGGGTTATCGGTAATAGCGACGCCATTCAAATACACCGCCCCCGATAGCGGCTCAGCGAGCCCGGCGATGCAGCGCATCAACGTGCTCTTGCCCGCACCGTTCGGGCCGACTAGCGCGGTGACGCTGCCAGCTGTTAATGTGAACGAAACATCAACCAGCGCGGGATGATTCGGGTAGTCGAACCGGAGGCAGCGGACTTCAAGCAAAGCGGGACTCTTGCGTAGGACGGAAGAGTTGCATTGTAGGTCGCAGGGAAAGCCGCTACGGAGCTGCCCAGCCCCCGCCGACCGCCTTGTACAAGGCCACCACGCCCGATAGCTGTGCGCGTTTCGCGTCAATCACGCTCGACTCCGCTTGCGACAAATCGCGTTGTGCGTTCAACACTTCGAGATAGCTGGAATAGCCGTTGCTGTAGCGCAAATTTGCCAGACGCAACACTTCACGAAGTGCGGCAATTCGCTTGTCGGCGACAGTGACCAGCGCCTCGTTTGCGGCGATGTTGTTCAACGCATCGTGAACGTCCTTGAACGCGCCCTGCACCGCCTGTGCGTACTGCGCCGTCGCCTGCGCTTTGCGCGCATTGGCGCCAGCAACAACGGCATCAATCGACCCGGCGCGGAACAGCGGTTGTGTGAGGCCCGACGCGAGGTTCCAGAACAGAGAGCTGGGGTTGAAAAGCTCGCTCAACTGACGTGACTCGTAGCCGACACTTGCGGTCAACTTGATCGTTGGGTAATACGCCGCTTTAGCCTGACCGATGTCAGCGTTCGCGGCGATCAACTGCTGTTCAGCGGCGATCACGTCGGGCCGACGATTGAGCAAATCCGAAGGCAATTCGGCTGGAACAGTCGCGCGGGCAAACAACACGTCAATGGCTGTGCCGCGCGTGATGTTCGGCTGCATGATGGCGGCGGGGCTGCGGCCTGTCAGCACGGTCAGCACAGCTTCCGTCGCGCGCCGATTTTGCTGCGCTTGAATCAGTGTGGCTTCAATCGCTGCGGCTTCAGCCGTCGCTTGCTGAACGTCCAGATCACCCACCACACCGCCTTCAAAGCGCTTGGTTTGCAGCCGCAAATTTTCTTTGCGGGTTGCGAACGTTTGTTCGGCCAAAACGACCTGCGCATCAAATGATCTCAGCGCAAAGTAGCTCTGCGCAACGTTGGCGTAAAGCGTTGCCAACACCACGCCACGACTCGCGTCGAGGCTCAGCAGGCGAGCACGGGCGGCTTCGTCAGCGCGCTGGAATTTGCCCCAGAAATCGATCTCAAACGCAGCAGTTAAGCCCGGCTGAAAGTCGTTGTAACGCGGGTTCGCGCCGGGTTGCAATTTGCCCGCGTTCTCGCTGACCTGCGAGCGACTGGCGTTCACTGTCGCATCCACCGTCGGGAAACGGCTGGCATGCGTGAGCGCAAGCGACGCGCGCGACTCTTCGATGCGAGCTGCAGCCAGCGCCAGATCGGCGCTGTTTGCCGCAGCCTCATCCAGGAGCGCATTTAACGCTGGATCCTGAAACGATTTCCACCATACGAGCCAGTCAACGCTGGCTGCCGTGTGCGTGCTTTGCGGCTTGATTGCAGTGGCGGGCAGTTCATTGGCGGGACGTTGATAGTTTGGCCCTAACGTGCCGCATCCAGTCAACGCTAAAGCCAAAACCAGCGGTGAGAATTTGATAATTTGCTTCATCATTATTTGTCCGCTGTTGACGGTGCAATGTGACCGACGGGATGCGGCGCTACCTTCCCCACGTAGTCAAAGTCTGCCGGTTTGCTGCGCAAATGCCAGTCGTTGACCAACTTGAAAAATAGCGGCACTAAAAACACCGCAAATACCGTTGCCGCGATCATGCCGCCCAATACGCCGGTGCCAATGGATTGCCGCGCCGATGCGCCTGCGCCAGAAGAAAACGCAAGAGGAACGACACCCAGAATAAACGCGAGCGACGTCATCAAAATCGGACGGAAACGCAAGCGTGCCGCTTCCAGCGCCGCCGCAACCGGCGACATGCCTTCATGCACTTTTTGCACCGCAAATTCCACAATCAAAATCGCGTTTTTCGCCGAGAGCCCAAGCAATGTCACCAGTCCAATCTGGAAATAAACGTCGTTCGCAAACGCGCCTCCTAATGACCGACGAACCCACACCGCCGCGAACGCACCGAAGATGCCGAACGACAACGCGAGCAACACGGAGAGCGGCAACGACCACTTCTCATATTGCGCAGCGAGGATCAAAAAGATCATCAGAATGCCTGCGCCGAGCGCGATGCCTGCTGCGCTGCTGCTGCGCTTTTGCTGGAACGCTTCACCCGCCCAGTCATAGCCGACGTCGGCGGGCAACACTTCTGCGACCGTGCGTTCCATCGCGGCAATCGCCTGCCCTGAACTGAATCCGGGCTTCGCTTCGCCGAGAATTTTGATTGCGGGCGCAGCGTTAAACCGCTCGACCGAATCCGGCCCCGACGCGAATTGAACTTCAGCCAGCGAGCGAATCGGCACCATCTGATTGGTCCGCGAGCGAACGAACAGCGCGCCGATATCGTCAGGTTTTGCGCGATAGCTACCCTCCGACTGCAACAGTACCTGATAAATGCGACCGTTCTTGTTGAAGTCGTTCACGTAGTAGCTGCCGAGTGTGGCTGCCAGCGTGTTGTAAACGTCAGCAAGTGACACATTCAAAGCGCGGGCTTTTTCGTTGTCCACGTTCACAAAAATCTGCGGCGAATTTGCCTGCCACAAGGTCTTCACGCCTTGCAATTCGGGTTGCTTGTTAGCGGCTTCGATAAATTGCGGCAGCAGCTGGGCGAGACGACGAACGCCGCCTTCACCCTTGTTTTGCAGATAGAACTCAAAGCCGCCGGTTTGACCGAGGCCCTGAATCGCGGGCGGCGCAAAGAAAAGCGGCAAGCCTTCTTTAATACCGCCTGTCTTGAAGTAGCTCTCCCCGACCAGTTGCTGGGCGGACTTCGTGCGCTCTTCCCACGGTCGAAGTGGGAAGAACATCGTCGCGGCAGATGATTTCAGGCCACCACCGCCGAGGAAATTCAGACCAACCAGACTGAACACGGTGTCGACATCCTTGTTGCCCTTGAACGTGCTTTCAATCTGCTTCACAACCGCGTCGGTGCGACCGAGTGACGCGCCCTCAGGCAGGATTGCCGCGCCAATGAAATAGCCCTGATCCTCGTCTGGCACCAGCCCGCTCGGAACGACTTTGTAGAGCACGCCTATCAGCCCGAGCATGCCGACAAACAGCAGCAACCCGACCGCGCCACGCTTCAGGAAGAACGCAACGCCGCGGGTGTAGCTACGCGTGATTTTGGTGAATGTGTTGTTGAACCAGTTGAAGAAAGCATTTCTGCGCTCCGCGCCCGGCTTCAACAGCACAGCGCAGAGTGCAGGTGTCAACGTCAACGCAACAAATCCGGACAGCACGACGGCAATAGAGATCGTCACCGCAAACTGTCGGTACAACTCGCCTGCGAGGCCACCAAGGAACGCGATCGGCACAAACGCCGCGCACAGCACGAGCACAATCGCGATTACCGGGCCGGTGACTTCCTGCATCGCCTTCACCGCTGCGTCTCGCGGACTCAAGTCCTCTTCGTGCATCAGTCGCTCGACGTTTTCCAGCACCACGATCGCGTCGTCCACCACGATACCAATCGCCAGCACCATGCCGAACAACGTGAGCGTATTGATGCTGTAGCCAAGCAATTTCAGGCCCGCCATCGTACCGATCAGCGACACCGGAACTGCCAGCGTCGGGATGATGGTCGCGCGCCAGCTTTGCAGGAATAGATACACGACAAGGAACACGAGGATCATCGCTTCACCGAGTGTTTTCATGACCTCATAGATCGATTCCGTTACGAATGGCGTGGTGTCGTACGGGGTGGAATAGGTAAGGCCTTCAGGGAACTTAGCCTTCGCCTCCATGAGCGTCTTTTCTACCGCTTTGCGCGTATCGAGAGCGTTGGCACCCGTCTGCAGGAATACACCGATGGGCACCGATGGATGACCGTTGGTGCGACCGTAGAAGTTGTAGTCTTTCGATCCCAGCTCAATGCGCGCGACGTCTTTCAGGCGCACGGTTGCGCCCTTGTCGCCAGTACGCAGAATGATGTTTTCGAATTGCTGCGGTTCCAAGAGCCGCCCACGGGCGGTGACGGTCAGCGTCAATTCTTCTGTGTTGTTCGGAGGAGAGCCGATTTTTCCCGCCGCGTATTGCGCGTTTTGCTCGGTGATTGCGCTGCTGATGTCGCCAATCGTGATGCCGAGCTGCGCCATGCGGTCAGGCCGGAGCCAGACCCGCATCGCGTAGTCCTTCTGCCCGAAAATCTGCACGTTGGTCGTGCCCGGCGTCCGCTTGATTGCATCAACGACGTTCTGGCTCAGGTAGTTCGATATGAAGAGCGTGTCATAACGATCATCGAGTGCATAAAACGACGCGACCACCAGAAAGTTGGCAGAGCTTTTCGCGACGGTGACGCCCTGCCGTTGTACTTCCTGCGGCAGTTTGTTCAGCGCCTGATTGACGCGATTGCTGACGTTCACCGTAGCGATATCGAGATCGGTGCCAACTTCAAATGTGATGTTGACCGTCACCACACCGTCACCCGATGAAACCGAGTTCAGGTAGAGCATTTTTTCAACGCCGTTGATCTGCTCTTCAATCGGCGCAGCGACGGTGCTTTCGATCACTTCGGCCGATGCACCGGGATATATGGCGCGAACGGTGACCACGGGAGGCGCGATTTCCGGATAGCGCGAAATCGGCAAGACGCGAAGGGCGGCAAGCCCCGCGAGCACAATAATCAGGGAGATAACCGTCGCGAAAATCGGACGATCAATAAAAAACTTGGAGAACATGAGCGTTCCTCTGGAATCGAATCAGTATTGCTTGGAGAGAACGTCGTTATTGCTTGGCTGGCGCTGCGGCCGGTGCTGATTTGCCACCAGACGGGCCGGCAGTTGGGGCACCAGTGGCGCCTTTCGCTGTGGCCGCTGGGGGAGCACCTGCTGGGGAAGCTCCGGCCATACCTCCCGTAGCTGCCGCACCCGCAACAAATGGCACCGGTGTCACTTTCATACCCGGCACATGAGCCTTGATGACGCCGTCGGCCATCACGCGTTCACCTGCTTTCAGCCCCTTCGTCACGATCCAGTCGCCGTTCGACCAACCGTCAAGTTCCACGGGCTGCGGCGCGAGCGTGTCGTCCGGCATCACCTTGAACACCATCTTGCCCATCGGGCTATCGATGATGGCACGCTGCGGCACCGTGATGCTTTGCGAACGGTTTGCGCCGGCCAGTATCACCCGAATAAATTGGCCCGGACGCAGGCTGCCTGTCGGGTTCGGAATTTCAGCGCGTGCATCGAAGCTGCCCGTCGTCGAGTTCAACTTTTCGCTGGCGAAGGTCATCTTCCCCGCGAGCGGGTAGGTGCTGCCGTCAGCGAGTTTGATGGTGACTTTGAAGTCGTTGCTGCCGTTGTGTTTGCCCGGTACGGCGACTTCGCCGCTGGCAATCTGCCTGTTTAACTTCAGCAGGTCACCTTCCGACACACTGAAGTTCGCGTACATCGGGTTGACCTGCACAATGGTGGTCAACATGTCGGTGGAATTCACGAGACTGCCGTCGGCTTTTGCCGCCGTTCCCGTTACGCCACCAATGGGTGCCACGACACGGGTGTAGCCGACGTTGAGCTTTGCTTCAGCCGCTTGCGCACGCACTAGTTTGGCGGTGGCTTCAGCGGACTCAACCGCTGACCGTGCGTCATCAAATTCCTTTTGGCTGATCGCTTTTTCGGTGATCAGTGGCTGCAGTCGGGCGAGGTCGCGCTTGACCTGATTGACCTTCGCATCAGCGACCGCCACGTTCGCTTCAGTTGACGCCACCTGTGTCTGCAAATTAGCCGGATCAATCTGAAACAGGGCTGCACCTGCCTTGACGGTCGCGCCCTCGACATAGAGTCGCTTTTGCAAGATGCCCG
This sequence comes from Burkholderiales bacterium, assembly GCA_043782305.1. Classification (GTDB taxonomy): domain Bacteria; phylum Pseudomonadota; class Gammaproteobacteria; order Burkholderiales; family Casimicrobiaceae; genus Casimicrobium. The sequence goes on along the minus strand of JAYWAQ010000681.1, from coordinate 2,575 downwards.
ATACCCGTGCCCGAACTTCTGTCTCGCGAGAACCCGCTGTTTGCCCTGTGTATTCATAGGTGAGCGGCGCATCTTTCGCCTGCACGGTCACCACGGTGACTTGCGGGGGCGGCATGGCGGGTGGCGCACCAGCTCCGGCTTTCGCGTCGCCGCCTTTGCCGCAAGCAACGAGCAGCACGAGTGGGAAAAGCATCGCCACTGAAAGCGGTCGAATCGACAGGTTTATACGTGAGGTCAGCGAGTATTGAGGCATGGTCGTGTGCATCGGGTTTGCAATCTTGAAGGTTAAAGCGTAACATAAACATTCATGAATGTTTGTAATTATTTTGCACTGCACCAAATTAATTGAATTAGTAGCGCGGTTGAATTGGCAGCGGTTAAAAAAATTTCATACAAGCGGTCAGGTGCTTGCGAAATCGCACTCTGGCGATTGGCAAACAGATGGACGGCAATGCAGAGAACACTAAGGCGGAAGCATGGTTCGCAAGACTAGGGAAGACACTGAACAGACGTACACGGCGCTGCTTAACGCGGCTGAAGTTGTTTTTCAGGCAAAAGGTGTCGCCGCGTCCACGTTAAATGACATCGCCAAAGCCGCCGGAATGACGCGCGGCGCGATCTACTGGCATTTCAAGGACAAGAGCGAGTTGGTGCACGCCATGTGCGAGCGGGCGACACTGCCCATGGAGGCGATGTTCAACGAGATTACCTCTGTCGGCGGTGAGGATCCGCTCGGCTCGATTCGTCGACTGACCGTGCATGCGCTCACGCAGGTTGCGCAGTCGAAGCAGCAACAAACGGTGTTCGACATCCTGTTCCATAAGTGCGAAAAAACCGGTGAAATGGCTCCCATGTTCGCGCGCGAACAGCAAAGTCGTTGCGAGTGTCACAGCCAGATCGAGGCGTTGCTCGCTGATGCAGTGACGCTTGGGCAGCTGCCGGCAGACACCCACACGGCGCTGGCGATGCAAATATTGCACTCGTTCATGGTGGGCGTCATGCACGAATGGCTGCTTGATCCTGCTGCTTATGACCTCGCCGGGCACGCCGAGTCGCTTGTCGAAACCGTCATCGCAGGATTGCGTGTCGCGCCGCCGCGCAAACACGTTGCGGCCGTCGTAGCGTCCGCTGTTGCGTCTACAGCAAAGGTTCAAATCACTCGCACTGTCGCAAGACGTGAGAAAATTTTGGCTTGATCGTTACTGGGCTTGACATGAATCGCCGTCAACACATCACTGAGCTGCTGCGCAAACGTATCCTCGTGCTCGACGGCGGTATGGGCACCATGGTGCAGCAATACAAACTGGGCGAGACGGACTATCGCGGCCACTTGTGTCGCGATCACTCATGCGATGTCAAAGGCAACAATGACTTGCTCGCACTGACCAAGCCGGAAGTGATTCGCGAAATTCACAACGGCTATTTAGCGGCGGGTGCCGACATCATCGAGACCAACACGTTTAACGGCACCTCGATTGCGATGGCGGATTACAAGCTGGAGCACATCGTTAAAGTGCTCAACCGTGAGGCCGCGAAACTCGCACGCGAATGTTGCGCCGAATGGACAAAAAAGACGCCTGATAAACCGCGTTTTGTTGCGGGTGCACTTGGGCCGACCAACCGCACCGCAAGCATTTCGCCGGACGTGAATGACGCGTCAAAGCGCAACGTCACATTTGATGAATTGGTGACGGCCTATGTCGAACAACTCGAAGGTCTGATCGAAGGGGGCATTGATCTCGTGCTGGTCGAAACGATCTTTGACACCTTGAACGCCAAAGCTGCGCTGTTCGCCTATCAAACCGTCTTCGAAAGTGATCGTGATCCGCCGCCGCTCATGATCTCAGGCACCATCACTGATGCCTCAGGGCGTACGCTCTCGGGGCAAACCGTAGCTGCGTTCTGGACCAGCGTGAAGCACGCCAAACCGCTGTCCATCGGCATCAATTGCGCCCTGGGTGCGGTCGCCATGCGGCCCCATATCGAAGAGCTGGCGAAGATTGCGCCGGAGACCTTCATCAGCGTGTATCCGAATGCCGGGCTGCCGAATCCTTTGTCGGAAACGGGCTACGATGAAACGCCGGAAATGACGTCGGGGTTTTTGAGAGAGTTCGCTCAGAGCGGACTGGTCAACATCGTTGGTGGATGTTGTGGCACGACGCCTGGGCACATTGGCGCCATTGGCGATGCCGTCGCGAAGCTTTCACCGAGGGTAGTGACGGCGTAGTTCGCCCCGTCCGCGCTTGCTGGACTATTCGCCCTCGCCGAACTTGTCCTCAATCAGCGCGACCAGCGCCGCCATCGCGTCCGCCTCATCGTCGCCCTCAGTTTCCATCTGAATCGTGACGCCTTTGCCGGCGGCCAGCATCATGACGCCCATGATGCTTTTGGCGTTAACGCGGCGACCGTTGCGCTCCAGGTTCACTTCGCATTTGAAGCGGGTGGCAGTTTGCGTCAGTTTGGCTGAGGCTCTGGCGTGAAGGCCCAGTTTGTTGACGATTTCGATGTCGCGCTTTTGCATCCCGTTGTTATATCAGGGCAATCAGTGACGGTTCAAAACCGGCGCGCCTTCGTT
>JAYWAQ010000680.1:0-3182 GCA_043782305.1 Burkholderiales bacterium | reverse complement strand
CGACGGCCGTTCCGTTTTCTTTGAGCACTTTGCCATCGGGCACGAGCCGACCAGCGCGAATCGCTTCATGCACTTCCGGGATGTCGATGTGCGCTTTTGTGACAGCAATGCTTGGCCGGATGTCGTACCCGGCTGCAATTCGATCGGCAAAAACGTCAGCCACGACGGCACCGAACGGATCGAGTGAAACGATCTTTTTGAAGTCAAACCACTGCGGATAGCTGCCGACTGAATCGGTCGGTGAAGTGTTGGTCAAATCGGCGCGGTGCCCTTTTTTGAGCGAGCCCGCCGCCATCGCGAGCGCACGGTAAATGCCATACGACCCGGCGTGCGTGCCGATGACGTTGCGGTTGGCGCGACTCGTTGTGGTGCCGATCACTGGCCCGCGTGTCGATGCATCCGAGGCGCCCCATTGAATGGCCAAGGCAGACGGATCTCCGCTACCGGTGTGCGAAGTAAGACGAATGTGGCCGGTTGCAGGGTCGTTGGGCATCATTAACTTTGTAGAGAAAGAAGCGCACTAAGCATAACGTTTACGATTAGCAAAGTTCCAGCGCGCGAAGTTCGGCGCCAGCGGATACCGGTGCATGGATGAAAGCGCTGCGAACGGCACTTTCAGACCAAATATGTATAAAAGTACAGCTAGAATTGGCTCATGATCGCAACCGACGATAAAACTCTCACAACGCTCAAACGCGTCTTCGGTTTCGATGCGTTTCGTGGCGCGCAGGAGGCGATTGTTGCGGCTGTCGTCAACGGCGGTGACGCGCTGGTGCTCATGCCTACCGGTGGCGGTAAATCGCTGTGCTATCAGTTGCCCGCGCTACTGCGCCCTGGCGTCGGCATTGTCGTTTCACCGCTCATCGCATTGATGCAGGATCAGGTCGATGCGATGAAAGCGATTGGCGTGGCGGCCAGTTTTTTGAACTCGTCGCTATCGATGGAAGAGGCTAATCGCGTTGAGCTCGACATGCGTGCTGGGAGACTAAAGCTCGTTTATGTTGCGCCGGAGAGGCTAAACACGGAGCGCTTTTTGTCGCTTCTGGATGAGTTAAATGAGCGCCGTGGAATCGCGCTTTTCGCGATTGATGAAGCGCACTGCGTATCACAGTGGGGCCACGATTTCCGGGCGGATTATTTGGAGCTGACGCTCCTGCACACTCGCTACCCGAACGTTCCACGCATTGCACTCACGGCGACCGCTGACAGTGCAACGCGCGAGGAAATTCGCAACAAGCTTTCACTAACCGATGCCGCGCAATTCGTCTCAAGCTTTGATCGGCCGAACATTCACTATGCGGTTGCGGACCGTCGTGACGAGCGCGCACAACTTCTCGAATTTCTTGAAAATCACGAGGACGAAGCGGGCATTGTTTACTGCATTTCCCGCGCAAAGGTTGACGAAACCGCGTCGTGGCTGCGTACCAAAGGCTTCAACGCAATTCCCTATCACGCAGGGCTAGACGCTGAAACGCGGCGCAAGCATCAGTCAAAATTTCTGCAAGATGACGCGGTCGTTATGGTTGCTACGGTTGCGTTCGGCATGGGGATCGACAAGCCTGACGTGCGCTTCGTGGCGCATCTGGACTTGCCGAAAAGCATCGAAGGCTATTACCAGGAAACCGGCCGCGCTGGTCGCGATGGTGAGCCAGCGTTTGCATGGATGACATATGGTCTGGCCGATGTCGTGAAGCAACTGCGCTTCATTGATGAAAGCGACGCGGGTGAGGATTTCAAGCGCCTGCAAAAAAATCGTCTGGATCGATTGCTGGCGTTGGCCGAAACGACTGCCTGTCGTCGTGCTGTATTGCTCGACTATTTCAGCGAACCTCAACCCGCCGGTTATCGTTGCATGAACTGCGACAACTGCAACGATCCGCCCGAGATGTGGGACGCAACAAAGCCCGCGCAAATGTTTTTGTCGGCAGCGGTGCGCACCGGTCAATTTTTCGGCGCGGCACATTTGATTGATGTGCTGCGTGGCAGCAAGAGCGAGAAAGTTATAGCGCGCGGGCACGACAGCTTGCCGGTGCACGGGATCGGGGCTGCGTACGAGCCAGACGTGTGGCGATCACTCATTCGGCAGTTGGTCGCGCGCGGCGCGCTATTTGCCGATGCAGAGGCCTACGGGGCGCTCAAACTGACCGAATCCGCACGCCCGATTTTGCGTGGCGAGCAAACCCTGACCATGCGAAAAATCGCCACGAAAGCTGAGAAGCGCAGCGAACGGGTGCGTGATCGGAAAGGTGCGCTGCGTAAAGGTAGCGCCGCGAAATCTGCTGGTCTCGTGGTCGATACGTTAAGCGCGGACGCGCGCGGTCGCTTCGCTCTGCTCAAAGCCTGGCGCACGGCACAGGCCGTTAGCGCGGGCATTCCTGCGTACATGATTTTCTCTGACGCGACATTGCGCGGTATTGCCGAGCGAGCTCCCGCAACCAACGCGCAGTTGCTGGAAGTTTCCGGAGTGGGCGACGCCAAACTTGAGCGCTACGGCGAGTCAGTCCTCGCGCTCCTGGCAGGCGAGCACAGCGTGATTGACGCGCTCGCACCCAGCGAGTCTTCCATCGAAGCGGCTGACGAATTCGATATGACTCCGACGGTCGTGCACAGCTTCGCACTCGCCAAAGACGGCCATAGCGTTGCAGCCATCGCCGCCACACGCGTGCTCGCCGCCAGCACGATTTACGGCCATCTCGCGGTCGCAATTTCAGCGGGCGCACTAACGCTCAAGGACGTGTTGCCAGAGGTCAGTGAGGTTGAACTGAACGCCATGCGAAATGCGCTGCGTGTTGCCCAAACTGAAGCGCCCGACGCAATTCTCAAGACGGCTGCTGAACACATGGGGGAAACGGCAAACGTGCCCTGGCTCAGATGCGTGCTGTCTGAGATGGAGATTTAGGAAGGAAGCGGCATAACAGAGGGATGTGGAGGCGGGTAGCGGAATCGAACCGCTCTAAACGGATTTGCAATCCGCTGCATAACCTCTTTGCTAACCCGCCGTCGCTGCTGTTGTCGCCGCCATCAATGCGCAACGACGAATATCGCTACGCAAATGAAAACGGAACCGTTGCGGTTCCGCTTTTTTTGCTGCCAGGTATCAAACTGGAGCGGCAGAAGAGTCTCGAACTCTCGACCTCAACCTTGGCAAGGTTGCGCTCTACCAACTGAGCTACTGCCGCGAC
>JAYWAQ010000679.1:0-3183 GCA_043782305.1 Burkholderiales bacterium | reverse complement strand
CTGTCGCGTTACGTGGAGGACGGCAGCTACCCGATCGACAACAATCCTTGTGAGAATTCGATCCGCCCGTTTGTAGTCGGGAGACGCAACTGGTTGTTCTCGGACACCGTAGCGGGTGCCAACGCGAGCGCAAACCTGTACTCGCTGCTGCAGACCTGCAAGGCCAACGCAATCAACTCTTACCGTTATCTGCAGGCTTTGCTCGTTGCGCTGCCGCTCGCGCAAACCGCGGACGACTACGAAGCGCTGCTGCCCTGGAACATCGCGCTGCCGACCGAATAAGGTCAAGCGGCCCAGCCTCCCGCGCCGATCACATCTGCGCACGCCCCACAAGGGACGTGGTTAATTGATCGCTTACAGTTGATAGATCAAACGTCATGCCATTCAACGCGATGAGACTCACGCCCCACGCTTGCAAGTCATTGAGCGAGTCCACCAGGTCTTGCGTGCTGCGTCCCCAACGGGTGAGCTCGCTGACCAGGATCACGTCAATCTCGCGCTGCCGCGCCAGCTCGATCACCTTCGCACGTTCAACGCGATCCTTGGCTGAAGTCTTGGCACCGGAGACGATTTCAGTGAAGGTGTCGACGACCTCGTGACCAGCGCGGTCGGCAAATTGCAGCAGTTCGACCGCTGGCGATCTGTGTCCCGGTTGTCAATGCTGACCTGTAAAGAAATAGTGGCGCGTTTACATGGCGCACTATTGATCTATCTCAGGCGGCTCCTGCGAAGTGTTTGATTGGGCCAAAACGGGCCTCAACGGCTCCTCTTGCAGACTACTAACGGCCGCTTTCGGCCAGAAGCGGGCATTCGGCTTAGTTATTCAAGACGGTCGCCCTGCGCCGACAGTCGCTGTGGTTACGGCCGCCGCCGCGCAGCGGAGTGCACCTTGCCCCTGGGCTCTAATCGCGCCACGCTAGTGCGTACGCGACGTACCTAGTAAGGGAGGCCAGCTCACGTTCCCGCTGGCGAGTGTTGACGCCGCTTGCCGTGATTGATCTCATACCGCTTGACCCAGTTCTGCGGCGTCTGCACCGAACAGCCGAACTTGCCTGCAATCGATTCAATGGCCGCTCACTGCGAAGCATGCCGCTCGCGTTGCTCAAACACCGTGCGAACGCTTCGCTCAGGTACTTCCGTAGAACATCTGCTCTTCTTCATCTCGGCTCCTATCTTTCAAGTTTAGAAGCCTCCGCAATTCCCCGAGGCGGTGCAGTAGCGTTGACGGACTGCATTGAGTCTCCGTCAGGTGTGTTGAGAAACGAGGTGAAAAAGCGATTCTTTCGCGAGAGAACAACGTGACGGCGACGGAGCAAATCAATGAACTACGCAAGTTTATCGGTGGGCAGTTTCAATTATTCGGGACACAAACACACAGCAACACGACGGTAAGCCTTAGTCATGAAAAACGCCTCTCACGAGGCGTTTTCTCGCGTCACGATCATGTCTGGCTTAATCTGCGACAACCTTCACAAGATTGTCGTTCGAGTTCCGGTCGATTCGCTTGTTGAACGGATCAACGCCTTCAAACTTCGGCTGCTTGTCTGTAACTAACGTCACCGTTTGCTTACCCGTTTTCATCGGGCGTCGTTCCATCAATAAAACAGACTCACGCCTGTAGCCTTTCTTGCCCGGCTCTTCGGTGAATGCGCCCACGTCAAAGGACTCGTCGAGCGCCGCCTCGGTTTCTTTGCCTTTACCGTCGGCATAGAGTTTTTTGCCTTCGACGGTGAAAGTTACGTCGTACTTGCCATCAGCGCGCTTCTTTGCTTTGGTGTTGACGTGTTGACGCCGAACGAAAATTGACCATATAGAGGGCTTCGCGCCGACTGAAAATTGACCAGGGTGTATGACCAAACCTGCTTAAAGATTGAGCAGGAGACAAAAGGTGATCACCATGGAAATATTAGGCCGGATACGGCGCATGCATTTGCGCGATGGGCTCGGATACAGCGAGATTGCGCGACGCACGGGGCTCTCCAGAAACACGATCAAGCGCTGGCTGAAGGGGGCCACGGCGGGGGCAGTTAAAGCACCGCGCTACCGTCGTCGATCGGTGGCGCGAAAGCTTGCAAAGTACATCGAACAGATCGAGCGTGCGCTGGTAGCCGACAGTACCCGGATCAAGCGAGACCGCCGCACCGGCAAGCTTATCTTCGCGGAGATCAAGGCGGCGGGTTATACCGGGGGTTACTCGGTGGTAACCGACTTCATCCGGGCCTGGCAGCGTGGGCACGGCAATAAAGCGCTCGGAGCGCTTGCCTTTGTGCCCTTGGTGTTTGCCTACGGCGAGGCCTTCCAGTTTGACTGGAGCGAAGAAGGGCTCATGGTCGGGGGCGTGTATTACCGGATGCAGGTCTCGCACATGAAGCTCTGCGCCAGTCGAGCGTTCTGGCTGGTGGCCTACCCGAGTCAGGGGCATGAAATGCTCTTTGACGCACACACTCGCAGCTTTGCCGCGTTTGGTGGCGTTCCGAGACGCGGCATCTACGACAACATGCGCACCGCCGTTGACAAGGTTGGACGCGGCAAGACGCGCACCGTCAACGCACGCTTCGCAGCGATGTGTGCGCACTACCTGTTTGACCCGGACTTCTGCAACGTTGCCAGTGGCTGGGAGAAAGGCGTCGTAGAGAAGAACGTACAGGACGCGAGGCGGCGCATCTGGATTGAGGCCAAGACGCGGCGTTTCGGCTCATTTGACGAATTGAACGTTTGGCTTGATGCGCGTTGCCGTGCCCTCTGGACTGAGACCGGGCACCCCGAGCACAAGCAGTTCACAGTCGCCGAAATGTTGGAGCACGAGCAGGCGCAATTGATGCCGATGCCCACACCGTTCGACGGCTACGTTGAAACCCTGTGTCGGGTCAGCAGTACCTGTCTGGTGGTGGTGGAGGGTAATCGCTACTCCGTGCCGTGCGAATGGGTGAGGCAGATGGTGAGCGCGCGGATCTACTCCACGCGTATCGAAATTGTGAGCGGCATGCCACTTCAGCTCGACCGTGCGCAGGACGACGAGGCCGTTATCGGGTTAGCCACGCCCCAAAGTACCCGCCATGCGCGCATGAATAACCGGGGCCGCACGGCCTATGACTGGCAACACTACATCCCGTTGATTCAGCGAAAGCCTGGGGCGCTGCGTAACGGCGCACCGTTTGCCGAAATGCCTGCGCCGCTCAAACG
>JAYWAQ010000678.1:0-3184 GCA_043782305.1 Burkholderiales bacterium | reverse complement strand
GCATTGTCGCCCATCTCTAGTCCGTCCCGCGAGTACAAAATCGCCCCCTCCATTTTGTCGGCCGACTTTGCGGGCTCCGAAAGAACGACGAACGAGCTCAAGAGGCTCCAAGCACCATGCCAGTGAACCGCTACAGCATCAAGGTTGATCCGACTCCATTTTACTTGGCCGATCAGAGCGATCCCGCCAACGACGTCTATACCTTCGCGTATCACATCAGCATTGTCAACGACGGGGAAGCCTCAGTGCAGTTGATCTCGCGGCACTGGATCATTACCGATGGCAACGACAAGGTGGAGGAAGTGCGCGGTGCGGGCGTGATCGGCAAGCAGCCGACACTCGCGCCCGGCGAATCGTTCGAATACACCAGCGGATCGCAGTTCAAAACGCCGGTCGGCACGATGCACGGCAGCTATCAGTTTGTGGCGGAGGACGGGGTCAAGTTTGACGCACCGATTCCGCGATTTACGCTTTCAGCGAAGCGCGTGTTGCATTAGGCGTTATCGGTTTTTTTCGAAGAGTTCGCGGCGGTTTCTGCATCTTTTCGCGCCTTTTCGTCGAATTCCTTTAGCTTCCGATCACGCTCCCCGGTGCCCTTGACGACCCACCAGATCAGTCCGGCAAACAAACTGCCCGCCACTGCCGCTTCGACCAAAAAAATCCACATTCCGCTTTCGATCATGGCAACCGTTTCCCGCATTACTGCATCACTAAGTGTTTCGATTTTAGTGGCGCTGACGTTGGCTGGATGCGGGACGGTGCAGCCCCTGCCTCAGCCTGCGCCGGTAGCATCGGTCACCGCGCCCGCAACGCCGCGCGTGCCAGCGCCCGCCACGCCCGCAGCGGCACCGCCAACAGTGCCAGCCCCAGTTGTGCCACCGACTGAGCCTAAGGCACGCTGGACACCGGCGCTGTTTGCCGATCTGCCGGGGTGGCGAGCGGATGACCTGCTCGATGTGCGAGTGGCGTTTGCGGAGAACTGCAAAGGTCTGCGCAGCAAAGCGGAGTGGATCAGCGCCTGCTCGCGGTTTCCGTTCGCGGGCACGGTATCCGAACAACGTGCTTTTCTGGAAAGTGAATTTGTTCCGTATCAACTCACCCGCGCCGATGCCGAAGATCGTGGACTGATTACGGGGTACTACGAGCCGTTGCTGAAGGGATCACGAACCAAAACTGGGCGCTTCAACGTGCCGCTGTTGGCGCGCCCGGATGATTTGCTTGTGGTCGATCTAGGCGATTTGTACCCGGAGTTGAAGGGCAAGCGCGTTCGCGGTCGGCTGGTCGATTCACCGCAGGGCAAGCGCGTCGTGCCGTATTACGACCGGGCGCAGATCGATGCCGATCCGTCGCTGTTTAAACCGCTAGTCTGGGTGGACGACGTGGTTGAAGCGTTCTTCCTGCAAATTCAGGGCTCGGGCCTGATCGAGCTCGCTGACGGCAAACGTATGCGCGCCGGTTACGCGGATCAGAACGGCCATCCGTTTCGCGGCATTGGCCGCATCCTGGCAGATCGCGGCGAAATGAAGCTGGAGGAAGTCAGCATGCAGGGCATCAAAGGCTGGATTTCGCGAAATCCGACCAAGGCCACGGCGCTCCTGAACGAGAACGCGAGCTACGTTTTTTTCCGTGAGATAGATGCGACGGCGGCGGGTCCGGTTGGCTCGCTCGGCGTGCCGCTCACGGCTGAGCGATCCATCGCAGTGGACACGCGCTTTATCCCGCTGGGCTCCATTGTTTATCTGGCGACGAACTATCCGAATGCGCTGGTGCCGCTCAACCGGCTCATGTTTGCGCAGGACACGGGCGGCGCGATTCGCGGCGTGGTGCGCGCTGATTTTTACTGGGGCACGGGGCTGAAGGCGGGTGAGCAGGCGGGGCGCATGAAGCAGAACGCGCAGATGTGGGTGTTGTGGCCGAAGGGGACTGTGCCACCAGCTCTGTAGGAGCGGCTCTGCCGCGACCGCTCATTTGATTGGCGCTATGGTCGCGGCGGAGCCGCTCCTACAATCCAACGATGAACACGAATCGCTTCACGCAATTTCTCGACGCGATGGATGTGCTGGTTACGCGCACATCCCACGAGCCAACGTTGCTAGACGAAGGTGAGTTAGCGCTCAAGGATCTGATCGCTCATGATGACTGGCTCCCGTCTGAGTATGCGAAGCCCGTCCCCGAGCGCTACCAAAGCTACGCACTCTACGTTGACCCCGCAGCGCGATACAGCGTCATTAGCTTCGTCTGGGCGCCGGGCCAGGGCACGCCCGTACACAACCATACCGTCTGGGGTCTGGTTGGGGTGTTGCGCGGCGCGGAGCTTTGCGAAGAATTTCCGGTGCCCGGCATCGGCCTGATGCAATCGACCCACCAGCACACGCTCGCACGCGGCGAGGTTGATCGGGTTTCACCAACCATCGGCGACTGGCACAAGGTCAGCAATGCTGTCGCAGGCGAAACCAGCGTCAGCATTCATGTTTACGGCGCGGATATCGGGCGCGTTCAGCGCCACTATTGGGACGCGGCGAAACATATGCCGCAACCGATGGTTACCGGTTATTCCAACGACACGCCATGGATCGGCGCACGATGACGAACGTTTTAGAAATCACACGAAGCGGCACGCACACGGCGCTCACGCTCAACCGGCCCGACAAAGCCAACGCGCTGGCAGCGCCGCTGGTCGCTGCATTGCAGGCCGCGATTGACACGGCGAAAGCTGATGGCACGACGGTGTTCACAATCACCGGCAACGGCAGCAATTTTTGTGGTGGCTTCGATCTTGCCGGGCTCGAGGATGAGACTGATGAAACGCTCATCCCGCGCCTTCTCGATCTTGAGCGGATGCTGCAATCTATCTATTACGCACCATTCGCCACCATAGCGCTCATTCACGGTGGCGCATACGGCGCAGGCTTCGACCTCGCGACTGCGTGCGACTACCGCCTCGCCGCGCCGGGTACCCGGTTTCGCATGCCGGGCTGGCGCATGGGCCTCGCGCTGGGGACGCGGCGCACGGCGCAACGGGTGGGCGCGGAGCGGGCGTTTGTTTTTTTGCGCGACGCTTTGGTCATCAATACGGAGGTTGCGTTGGCGCAGCAATTCATCACCGAGATCGCCGATCCTGTCACCTGGTCGCGACGTGTAGCAGAGATTGCGGCCACCAACGCTAAGCTGCCCGCTAAAGCGT
>JAYWAQ010000677.1:0-3187 GCA_043782305.1 Burkholderiales bacterium | reverse complement strand
ACAAGAAGTTCTACCAAATCAAAGAAAACATCAGCTCCTTGCGCGTAGCAAAGATTCGTAAGCATCCAGAGCTGTTTTTGGGTCGCTAGTCAGTAGACCGGAGAGGTTGCAGGCGTCAACCCTGTCGCGATGCAAACTGCAGTCAAACGTGCGCAGCTCGCCGTTCGTCAGTTCAGCGCGACTTGATAAATTCCATCACGTCAAACGTGATCGTCGCTTCGTAACTCGGTGCCGCCGAATTGGGCAATTGCAGCCGCGCTGAACCCGACAGTCCAGGCACGCCGAGCGGGGCAGTAATCGCGCCGCCGCGATCCAGAATCTTGAACGAAAGACCGTCAACGCCTGGCACTGGCAAGTCGCGCCCTTTGATGAACCCAAAGGCGAGATCACGTGTCTGTTTGTTGGCGACGACTGGCGTAATGAAGGCTCCGGCGACCAGCGTGGTCATCGTCACCATGACCACTTTTTCTGCTACCGGTGCCGTTTCCCATTCGCGCTTGAGCACGCGAACCTGTCGCAGGCCTTCGTCGTGCGCCCGCGTCACGAGCCCCTGAACGGCGGGCAATTTGTAGATGGCACCGGCCACCTCGGACAGCTCACCCGCACGCGGCGGCGTGGCGGGGCCGGACATATTTGGGTAAGGCACGGGCACGCCGGGCGGCGTCGCAGGCGGGGTCAGCAGGTTCGGCGGCGGCGACGACAGCATGGACTGAAAATCGGGCAGCACCAGATGCCAGTTCGGTTGCAGCATCGCGGCCAAGATGCGCCGTGTGGCCATCTCGGCTTCGAGCTTTGACATCATCGCGATGATGTCCGGATCGAGCGTCAGTTTTCCGCTCATCAGCGTGATGCGCTTCGGCTGAAATCCAAATTCACCCATGATGTTCTCCGTTCGTAGTTCGAGCATCGCTGCGAATTAGCGCTGCTGAAGGTCAAGACGAAATCGGGCGGGCGAAAGTGACGATTGGTGACGATTCCGTTTGCAAGCGGAACGCTTGGCCGGGTGATTTTTCGCCTCAACGGGAAGCTCAGCTCTTTCATGAAAAGACTACTCCATATGGGCTAGGTGTCAATCGAGCACATAGTCGACTAAAGCCGTTTCATGGCCCCAGCCCATGTAAATGCGATGTTTCACAATAAAGCCGTTAACCAAATCCCGGCGTTACGCCGCCAGATTTCGCGTTTACCCGCAACTCTTGGCGACGTCCGCGCCGATAGACTGAGCAACCCGAAAATCACAATAATTTTTTAAGGAGAAACTCATGAATTTCGCGATCAAATCTATCCGCTCAATGACGCTGGGAGCACTCGCTGCGGCGCTTTGCGCGGTCACGACAGCGTCCGCGCAAGTGCCGCAATACGGAACCAGCATCAACCTCGAAACCGCGCGCAAGGTCATGGCTGCGGCCGGTGCCGAGGCCAAGAAACAAGGCTGGCCGATGGCGATTGCCGTGGTCGATAACGCCGGTCAACTGGTCGCGTACGAGCGCATGGACAACACGCAAACCGCGAGCGTGCATGTGGCGGTCGAGAAGGCTGTTTCGTCTGCGACCTACCGCCGCTCAACCAAAGCATTTCAGGACCTCGTCGCCGGTGGCGGCATGGGCATGCGCATCCTTGGGCTGTCCGGTGCGGTGCCGATTGAAGGTGGGCTGGTGCTCATGCAAGACGGCAAACTGATCGGCGCGATTGGCGTCTCGGGGATGGCGTCCGATCAGGATGGCGTGGTGGCGAAGGCGGGGGTGGACGCGATCAAATAATCCTCGAGCTAAGCCGCTCGCCAGGACTGGTGAAACCAGCACAGCGAGTCGGCTGCCGCGAAGGGTCAGGTGGCATTCCCCGCGAGGATGCTACTTGGCGCGATGGATGGCGCAGAGCTTGTTGCCGTCGGGATCGCGGACATAGGCCAGGTGCATCGCGCCCAGGTTGCCTTCGCGCAGACCCGGCGCGTCCTCAATCGATTGGCCGCCATGCGCAACTGCGGTGTCGTGAAAATCCCGAACTTTTTCGGGCGAGTTGCACTTGAAGGCGATGGTGCCGCCGTTCGCACCGGTTGCCGCTTCGCCGTCGATCGGCTCGCTGACACAAAAGGTGCTCCCGTCGTGCCGGTAAAAGAGCCGATTGTGGCCAGATTTCGCCTGGTTGCGAAGCGGCTCTCCAGCCCCGAGCGTTCCCAGCACCGCGTCGTAAAAGCGCTTTGAGCGCTCGATGTCGTTGGTGCCGATCATGATGTGATTAAACATGTTTTCTCTCCTTTGCCCTGACATGGTGCCGGGCCTGATTGTGGGCGATCATTGCCGCATACTTTGCTAGCCCGGAATGTCTGGCTCAACCAGATTCGCGAGCTGAGCGAGGGATTCCTGCCAGCCCAGGTAGCACATCTCGACCGGAATCATTTCAGGGATTCCGGACTGCTCGATGCTGATATCCGTACCGCACATAACGGCTTTCAACGTGATCTTCACCGTCATTTCACCTGGCAAGTTCGGGTCATCAAACTTGTCCGTGTACTGAACGAACTCGCCGGGAATCAGCGCCTGATATTCGCCGCCAAATGAGTGGCCATTCCCTGTTGAGAAGTTCGAAAATGACATTTTGAATGTGCCGCCGACTTTGGCATCCATGTGATGCACTGTGCAGGTGAATCCATGCGGTGGCAGCCACTTCGCCATCGCCGCAGGTTCCAGAAAAGCGCGGTAAACCTTTTCGGGTTTGGTTTTCAGGATGCGATGAAGATGGACGGTTCCTGTGGGCATGTTGGAATCTCCTTTGATTGGCGGCTGAACGTGGTTGTGTGTGAGACTTGAGCTGCGCGGAATGTAGATGACGTCGTGACATCCTCGTTTACGCCGTTCGGAGAACGGCTTCAATGAATTTGGCCTTTTCATCACGATAACACCCCGCGCCGGACTCTGCGAATTTGCGCTTGAGTTCGTTGTAGCGCTCGACAAGCAGAGCATCAGCCTGCAATACATCGCGGAAGCGCATGAAAAACTCAAACTGTAATCCTTCAGCGACCACCTGTAACGCAACGTCCAAATCGTTGCGCGGCGCGAGTAGCATGCACAATTCGGCGGTGCGAAGCGTGTCAGCTTTGATCAAATACCCCGTGGCTTGAAGCGTTTCGACTGTCGACGCATGGTCGTCGGCGGTGACCACGACGCAAATGTCTAAGTCCCCCTTGGAG
>JAYWAQ010000676.1:0-3202 GCA_043782305.1 Burkholderiales bacterium | reverse complement strand
TCCGACCGCGCACTCGGTTTCGCCGATGTTGCAAAAATCTGCATGCTGCAATCGTTTCATCAATGCTCGGAAACGTTTGAACTGATTTTCAATCAGGCCCGATTCAATGCCCTGCCCGCTGATCTCAAATCGGTCATCAGCAACGCCGTGCAGGCGGCGTCAGCCGAGATGAGCTGGAAGGCGATTGATCGTTATTCAAAGGACTACATTGAGCTGCAAAAAAGTGGTGTGAAATTTCACAAAACGCCCGACGAAATATTGCAAAATCAGCTTCAGCTATGGAGCGAAATCACACGCAAACGATCCGCCGAAAATCCGATATTCAAGCGCGTTCTGGAATCGATGGAAGTGTTTGCAATGCGTGCCTGCCGTTGGCAGAACGATACTAACGTTGATTACAAAATGGCGTTTCGCCACACGATTGGCGACAAGAAAGCATAGCGTCGCAGCTACGTAGGGCTCGCTGCGCCTAAGGCTCAAAACACCTTGCCAAACGGATTCAACCGAATCCCGCGACGCAGATGCTTCCACGGCAAATCAGCGGGATCAGCCGCCATCGGCCCCGGCGCTTTTGCAACCAGAATCTTCTCTGCGATTGGCGTGAAGTCAGCGCGAAAATGCACTGAGCTTTTGTTCACGAGAATCGCCTGCTCGGTCGGCTCGATGCCCACATAGCGGTACATGGCTTGATCCGCCAGCTGCGTTTTGTAGCTTGCCACTACAATGCGCACGCCCTGGTAGCGCAGACACGCTGAGGGGCCGAGTCGCATTTTCATACCGCGATAAAACGGACCGGTCGCCGCGAAATTTCCTTCGTGTAGCGCCTCCACAATCCACGGCAATTGCAGCGGTGAATCATCGGGGATTCGGCTCTTGCCACCGAGCGCGAAATTAAGCGTTTTGCCGACGCCAATTTCGTGCGCGGCTTTCGCTGCTGCGCCGTCAACGATGAGGCCCGTTGCCGCGCGCTCCGCACGGCATTCGAGCAACGCGCGCACCATGCCCATCGTGTCGCTGTCGCCGCCAGCGCCGGGGTTGTCCTGCGTGTCGGCGATGACCACGGGTTTCCTTGCGGTCTTCGCGATCAATTGAGCTTCGCGAACGGCCTCAAGCGCGGTCAGCACACGCGCGTCCCATTCACCCTCGGCGGCGAGTACGCGTCGTTCCAGCTTTTCTGCCGCTGCATTGGCTGCGGCGTCGTTCACGCCATAAGCCCACACGACCGGCACGCAGCCTTCAAAATCCGCCGCCGGAAAGGCGGGTGTGAAGGACGCGCTGACCACGTCCTTCGATTCCAGTTGCCCGACCAGTTTGTAGATGTCGTTACCCGGAAATAGATCGGTGCATTGCGCCGTAATCGGAATCAGATACGGCAACACACGCGACGCGAGCTTCGGCGCATCCATGCCACCCATGCGTTGCTTCAAATAAAACGCCGCACGCGCGCCCGTTTCGGCCATGTCGATATGGGGATAGGTGCGATACGCGACCAGCATTTCTGCGAGCGCAAACATCAGAGGCGTGGTGTTCGAATGCAGATCAAGACTCACCGCAATCGGCATCTTTGGTCCGACGATTGCACGCACACGGCGCAGCAATTCTCCCTCACCATCGGGGTGCGAATCGGTGACCATCGCGCCGTGCAGATCGAGGTAAATCATGTCGGCGTCGGCCTTGCGGATGCCGTCGCAGATCGCGCCCGCGATGCGCTCGAACGCATCGTCGGTCACCTGTGCGCTGGGGCTCGCTGCGGCCCACGCGGTTGGCACCAGCGTGTGTGCCGAGCCCATTTCATTCATGAAGCCCGAGATCGGAATGTTTTGATTCTGGAAGCGCTCGAAAATTTCGTTACCGATGGAGACCGGGGGCCAGCCGCCGCCCTGAACAAATCGCTCGTACGTGGCGCGCGAAGGCGCGAAGGTGTTGGTCTCGTGTTGAAAGCCGCCGATTGCAATGCGCATATCAAAAACTACAGTCTGGGAATAGAGTCCGCAATGTAGCGCACTCGCCCGGCGCTGAGTCGCAGACGTTTCGACGCTTCATGACTCGCGCAACTTCACCACATCGCAGCATTCGCACCGAAAGAACGTCGTGCCCGCCGCGTTAGCGCGACGGATACTTCGCCGCGAGTTTTCGCGCCGTCGTCATGCTGCGAAACGTAGCCGCGATGCCCATCTTGCGCTCGAACTGCGCGTTCGAAAATTTCGATTCACTCTGACGCACTTTGCATAGCCAAAAAATCTCGCGATCGGCCGCGTGAAACTCATCTACGTCAGTCACGAATTGTTCCAATGTGACCACTTGCGCCGCAGTCAACGGTGCCTTGATGAACGCCAAGCAAAACGCGCCCGCGCTTGCCAATTTTTCGTCGGAAAATGCGGTGTAACCCGCGAGATGCCTGACTTCAGTCCGAGTACGGACAAACGTTGCGACTTCATAGCCCAGCGTCGCGGCGAGCTGCTTTTCAATCTTCGCTTCAAGCTTGGCGGTATCCGCGTTACGTGATTCAAAAATCACATTGCCGCTGGCGATAAACGCCTCAACCTTCGCCAATCCCGCAGCTTCGAATTGCTGACAAAGCGCATCCATCTTGACGTTGTGACCGCCCACGTTGATGCCGCGCAGGAACGCAATATATTCGCCCATACGATCAATTCACGATTAAATAATTCAAATAGCTTTGAGCTGTAACAGCCATTCCATATGGGCTAGCGACCAATTGTGCGGTTAATCAACAAATTGCTAAATCTCCGTTTACCCCTTATGCAGCAGCGCCTACATCAAAAAGCTGTACTCCTTGACTACGCCCAGGCGACCACTGCAACCGGAGGTAATTGAGCGTCGAGAGCGACCCAGTTTTCCCCTGCGTCTTCGCTCAGCCACGGGTTGCCCGTCGTCGACGCCATTGCCATCGTTTTGCGATCTGGCGCGAGCGCCAAACCGTGCCGATACACGAGGTCATAGGCATGCGATTGCGGCAGGCCGTTGCGAAACGCCTGCCAGGTCTTTCCGCCATCGTCGGTGCGCATCACGCACATCGCACCATCGACCGCGTAGCGATGCGTGTCAGCCAGCGCAGGCGCCACCCAGGCGCGGAGCGCATTCACCGGATCGGCGACGATGACGAAACCAAAATCGCTCGGCAGCGGCGGCGTTAACCTTGTGAAACTCACGCCACCATCCACGCTGCGATAAGCACCCG
>JAYWAQ010000675.1:0-3221 GCA_043782305.1 Burkholderiales bacterium | reverse complement strand
ATTCCGTGCTGTATGGATTTCGAGCGCAGATGGCGCCGCTGGCCGAATCGATTTCGGTGACGACGTACATCGCTGACTTGGCGCGCAAGTCGCCGAGCACCCATTCCACGTAGCCCGTCGCCGACAGCTGCCGTGTCCGACCCGACAGGTTGTGAAGTTTGAGTACAGAAAATTTGACCGCTGCCTTGGCATCGACGTACACGGTCAGCAGGGATTTGATGCCAGCTTCTTCGTGTTCAAACACGCTGTAGCCAAATCCGTGGCGGGTCACGTTCGTTGCGCCATCGTTGCCGCCGCAAGGAAGCAGTGTCGGCGACCAGAATCGACCGCTCTCTTCATCGCGAATGTAGATCGCCTCGCCGTTCAAATCGCTGACAGGGTCATTGCTCCACGGCGTAAATCGAAATTCATGCGCATTTTCGCTCCATGTATAGGCCGCACCGCTCTCGGAAATAATGGTGCCGAATTGTGCATTGGCAATCACGTTGACCCACGGTGCCGGTGTCGGCTGATCCGCGTTGGGGGTAATCACATATTCGCGACCATCCGGCGTGAAGCCGCCGTATCCATTGAAGAACTGGAGCGCCGGAGACTGGGCCGAAACTGATTCGTCGCGCTTGTCGGGCGACGACGAATTCAGGCGAGTCAGGTTCGAACGAGGCAGCAGTGGCGGCGGTAGTGCTCCGCGCAAATCAATCGAGGCACGTCGGTTGACCTGATCGGCCAAGGTGCCGCGCTTGTCGCTCAAAACGACACGGGCGACGGTCTGAAACAGAATGCGGTCTTCGGCAGAGATTTGATCCGCCACGCGAAGAAAAATGCCGCCGGGTCGGTCTGCCAGATTGGCCTCAATGCCCGCGGCAATAAGCCCCAGTATCTGTTCCTGCAACAGCTGCCGATACCCGGCATGGTCTTCGTTCCATATGACGAGGTCAACCGCGAGTCCCTTGAGTCGCCAATAAGCGTGCGCCTGAACCAGTTGCCGTACTAATTCGATGTTCTCTATATCTCCGACCTGTAGCAGCACAATTGGCAGGTCACCTGATATCGCATAGCCCCACAGACTCGATTGGCCCCGTCGATTGCGAGCCAGCACGCCTTCCAGTGCGCGCATCGATGGATTGGCGTAGATGACAGAACCAGCAAGACGGCTGTAGAGCTGCGCGTCGGATTCGCTGGCGTTGATTTGTCGCAGATTGACCCAGCTATGTGTCCACGCCAGATCGAAGACGCGATCAGCAAGGTTCCGGTCGCGGTATTTGCCCACCAGAGTCAACGCGGCATCACGGGTGTCGCTCACGCCCGTCACGATGTCTAAAGTAACCGACTGGTCGGGATTGAGCGCAATGCGATAACGGATAGCCACGATGGGATCAAGTACCGATCCGTCGGTGTTCGAAAGCCTGCCTGCGCCAACGCTCTGAGGGGCCGTCATCGCAAGTGGCGCTTCAACCGTGTGCGTTCGACCAATGAAGCGCATGCGGTCGGTTTCGTAGGAAACAGCGATGACATCGGCACCATGGACGGCGGCAAGGTGAAACAGGCTGGGTGTTCGATCACTTACAGCACGCGGCCTGCGTGTACACAAAATCGCCTGCTGCTCGTGAACGATTTCGGTTTGCACGAAGAGGTTACTAAAGGCAGGATGCAATGCATCCGAGGCCGCAGTTGCAAGTACTACTTCAGAATAGCTCGTTACCTCAATCGTGCGCCGCATACGCGCCCGATTGGTGATGTGCAGACGGCGCAGTTCGATGTCATCTTCTGGCGAGACAACAATTTCTGTGTGCGTTTCGTAGTCATGGTCACGGCGGCGAAATTCAGCGCGCCCCTCGGAGAGGATCGTCTCAAAGGTTTCGGCAAGCTTCCTTGTTGGTTGATGCGCGTTTGACCAGAACTCGCCGGTCGCTACATCGCGCAAATAACAAAACGCACCCCAGTTGTCGCAGGTTCCATCTTCACGCCACCGGGTTACGGCCAGATCTTTCCAGCGACTGTATCCGCCGCCTGCGTTGGTTACCATGACGTGATAGCGCCCGTTCGACAGCAACTGCACTTCGGGAACCGGCGTATTGGCCTGCTTCAATACGCGCATCGGCATCTGCGGGCCTGTCACGTCGGAGCGAACGTCAGAAAGATCGGGCGTATGCAGATGGGCGGAGGTAGGCGTCGGGATGCGTTCTTGCAACAAGAGCGTGGTCGCCTGAAATTGTGGATTCGCCTCGAAACGCTTTTGCATCGGCTGATCGAGCAACACGTAAGCCAGAGAAAGCAAGCTCATGCCCTGATGATGTGCCATGTAGGACCGGATGATGGCGCTTTGCCGTTTTCGCGGTAATCGGGACGCCGTGTAATCAACTGCCTCAAACATGCCGTACTGACCCAGCACGCCCTCAGCGGCCAGCCGCTGCAAGTTGGCGCAGGCTGCCTCAGGTATTACCATCAGTGCCAGTGCCGACGCATAAGGCGCGATCACCAGATCCTCGGCCAAGCCACGCTTTAGACCCATACCAGGTACGCCGAAAGCACGATACTGATAGTTCAAACTGCCGTCGAACGCGTTGTAGCCAGACTCCGATACCCCCCAAGGCACGCCACGCTCTTTGCCATAGACAATCTGTTGCCGAACGGCAGCGCGACAGGTCTGATCAAGCAGCGTGTTTTCATAGGTCGGCATCACCAGCAGCGGCATCAAATACTCGAACATCGAGCCGCTCCACGAGAGCAGAATCGCGTCACTGCCAACCACCGTGAGCAGGCGACCCAATGCGAACCAGCTCTCTTGCGGCACGGCATCCTGCGCAATGGCCACGAAACTGGCAAGACGCGCCTCGGTGGCCAGCAAATCGTAAAACCCGGTATCTCGCCGACGTTGATCAACGTTGTAGCCTACTGCCATCAGGTGTCGCGCAGCGTCGTACACCACGGTGTAGTCGACCGTTGCCAGATCGCGCGATTCTTGCGCCAAACGCTCAATTGTCCTTATTCGTTCCTGGGCCCGACGGCTGGCCAGGGCTGCGTCTGCTTTAAGCTTGCTTAGCCATTGCAGTTTGCTTTCGTCATCGCTTTGGGTTTCTTTGCTTTTCAGCCAGCGCGCTAGCGAGGCGTCAAGTGTAGAAAGTTCGCGCAGTGTTGGGATCAAGCCAACATCTGGTAGCTCATGCAACCACTCATGGAGCCCAAATGGAGTCGGCACGGTTTGCGTCCAGGGCGCCAGAAAT
>JAYWAQ010000674.1:0-3230 GCA_043782305.1 Burkholderiales bacterium | reverse complement strand
CCGTTAAGTATTCGTGTGGCGTGCGATTGCCCTTATCGCGGTTTTCGCGAGCCAGCACCAGTACCTTGTTGTTTTTGCTGTCGTCGTAGCTTCGCGAGTAGGGCAACACATGGTCAATCTCGGCGTATGAAGCGTCGTTGATTACCCGATCTGGCGACTCGAATGCGTCCAGCGAATAGGCACACTTGCCCATTTGCTCGCGGTACAGCATCCACTTTTCGAGTGTTGCGCCCGTCGATTTATGCCCAAAGGTTTCCTCGAACTGTTCACGTGCCTTTTCATTTCTTTCACGAAACTCCTTTTGCGCCGCGAGCACTTCGCGTCGCTCTTCAAGCGGTCGCGATAGGTCGCGTGCCATTTCGATATTCACCGCGTGCGGCGCATCGTAAACCTTAATCAACGCATTGCAAACTTTGCGCGCCTGGTTGAGCGCACGCAGGACGACTGGGTTGCGTGGCACGTCTAGGTCATCATTGAATTTGAGACGCCCATCTTTCTCGCGATGCGTGTAGAAGGCGGGCAAATACTTGGAGCGCTCTGACTCGCGCGCTATGGGCTGGCTGTGATGTCCGTACGTGGGAATCGCAGCTACCGCTTCATCAAAACGCATCCCTTCTTCCATGTTCGGAACGATTTGTCGTAGCGCTTTCAGCGACAGCGCATGGAACTTGTCGAATCGAACACCGAGCAGCACATTGATGCAGGCCTCACCACCCGGTAATGACAATTTGCACAGCTCGTGCTCCACCTCATCATCGTCTTTGTAAACGCTCAACACCCAACCAATTTGATCCAGCCAGATTGGATCGCCGTCAAGCGCGGGCGTCGATAGTTGCTGCCAGATGGTTTCGAGCGAAGCGCGCTTGAACGCCAGACGCAGGTCGTGCCACGCTGAAAGCTTGGTGAGTGTTTCAGCCTCGGGGTCTTTCGCCTTGTTCTCTTCACGCTGGCGCAGGCTCGGATACGAGAGTCCCGCAAAGCGAAATTCAGTTGACAAGCCAGCGTTTTGAAGTGCAGTTCGCAAGTCTTTGTAGGTGAACTTTTCGCCACGCGTGTAGGGCAGGGGTATTGCGATAGACCGCTCCACGTCGATGAGCGGGCGAGTCACGCCGTCAACCGTGATGCGCAAATTGTTCAGTCGCGTCAGCCACACATGCCGCTCGGCGGTGAAGCTGGCCTTCGGCGCGCGGGACTCGGTTTTCTCGAACGTGCAGCGCCCAAGCATTTTGAGCAGATCAGCCCCAGACAGCGCGGGCTTTTGCGCCCAAAAGAGACCGCCCTTTTGATCGCCATCCCCAAGTAATTCACTCTGTAGTTCAACGGTGGCATGAATACTTCCCAGCTTACGTTGACAGGCAAACAACAACGAGAATTCCTGAGCGAGCAGCACCCTTGAGAGTGCCTTTGTGTACTCACCGCGCTTGTTGCGCTGCGCATCTGGAAATTCGGCGAGTACCATTTCAGCGGCAGTGCGATAGCCTTTTTCTTTCATTAGCTGGGCGGTGCCAGCGAGGCCTTGCTTTACTTTCCCGCTTTCGCTCTTCGCGTCGGCATCAGCCTGCAACGCTTCCGCGCGGCTCGTCCAATGAAAGCCCCGGTGTTTGCACAGGTGATAGATCACGCGCACCCACTCTGCGGGCGTGAGCAGGCGGTCAAGCCCCGCCTTACGCAATTGCCAAACGGAATCGATGCTTCAGAAATAGCTTGGAATCGGTGACCAGGCCATGTCGTTTGAGCGCCCGCGCCACCTTCACCAAACGCCACGCGCGGCGACGCAAGCGACGGCGCATCAACCGAGCGGTGCGCCGCGCAAGGTTCAGCGATTCGCCTTTGTCTGCTGTTTCGGCTTTGTCAAACGCACGTACCCCCAAATCCACAATCCGCGTCCCACACAAAACGGCCCACCCCACGGAAGCAATCCCAATGTCAAATCCAAACGTCAGTGGCCCAAGCGCATCAATTTGCGCTCGCGTGAGTCCGCGATAGAGCTTTTTCTTTTCGAAAGGGATTGCCGAGTTGCCAGACATTCAAATTACTCCTACTATTCGTTTTGTGTTGCTATCCGGGGTGAGAGCCGTTGCTGCAATAAGGACTTCATCGAAAGATGTTGTCCGTATCCAAAACCCAGCTTCGGCTGGGTTTTCCTTTTGTATCGGCAATTGACAGTTTCAGCAATACCTAACGGTTCCCTCGCTCGTCATTCATCCTACCCACGCACGTAGGAGTTGACCCATAAATACAAGCGTCCAAGCATGAATCCTCAAGCATTGTCTGGCCTGAAAATCGTCGAGCTCGGTCAGCTTATCGCAGGCCCGTTCGCCGCGAAAACGCTCGCTGATTTCGGAGCCGACGTGATCAAGATTGAGCCTCCGGGCGAGGGTGATCCGCTGCGCAAATGGCGCTTGCTGCATAACGGCACTTCGGTCTGGTGGCAGGTTCAGTCGCGCAACAAAAAGAGCGTGGCGCTGGATTTGCGGCACGCCGAGGGACGCGACATCGTCAAGCGTTTGATTGCCGAGGCGGATGTGCTGATTGAGAACTTCAAGCCGGGCACGATGGAGAAATGGGGCATGGATTACGCTGCTTTATCAGCGACGAATCCGGGACTCATCATGCTGCGTGTTTCTGGGTACGGGCAGACGGGGCCGTACAAAGACAAGCCGGGCTTTGGCGTGGTGGCGGAGGCGATGGGTGGGTTGCGGCATCTCACGGGCGAGCCTGGTCGCGTGCCTGTTCGCGTGGGGGTTTCGATTGGTGACACGTTGGCGAGTTTGCATGGCGTAATCGGCGTTTTGCTGGCGCTGAATCACCGCAACAATACTAAGAGCGCAACGAGCCCGAAAGGTGTCGGGCAAGTGATCGACGTGGCGCTGTATGAGAGCGTGTTTAACGTGATGGAAAGCTTGCTGCCGGAATACAGCGCGTTCGGCGCGGTGCGCGAGGCGGCGGGCTCGGCGCTGCCGGGAATTGCGCCGACCAATGCGTATCCGTGCGCCGATGGCTATGTGCTGGTGGCGGGCAACGGCGATTCGATTTTCAGGCGTTTGATGGTCGCTATTGGGCGCGATGATTTGGCGAGTGATGCGGAGCTTGCGACCAATCCCGGCCGTGTGAAACGTGTGGCCGAACTGGATGATGCCATTGCTGCGTACACGCGCAACCGCAGTGTTGCCAAAGTGCTCGCGACACTCGATGCGGCGGACGTGCCGGGTGGTCGAATTTATACGGTG
>JAYWAQ010000673.1:0-3232 GCA_043782305.1 Burkholderiales bacterium | reverse complement strand
GGGACCCCTGCTGAGCTGGGATAGACGGGCGTCAGGCGAGCTGAGGCCGCCAAAACGGGGTTCGAATCAGCAGAGAGCGTTTCTGATTCAGCTTTCTTGAAGACGGGATGCACCATCTCCAACCCGTATCGTCCGTCACGTACCTCACCATACACCCGCACCGTAGCGCCAACTTTCAGGGCCTGCGTGATGCTCGGATAGAAATTGAAGTAACGCAGGGTCAACCGCGGCGCAAAATTGTTGCTGCCATCGTCGCCCGCCGCACGAACCAACGCCACAAACTGCTTCCGCGGTCGAAACGTAGTTTCCGAATGCTCCACCACGCCTTCGACGACAACCGCTTCGCCTGCCACCAATTCTGAAATCGCGCGAACCTGCGTCTGATCCTCGTAACGCATCGGCAGATGCAGCAACAAGTCGCGCAGGTGATGCACGCCCAGTTTCGCGAATTTAGGTCGCAAAGCGGGCGGCAAATACGTCTGTTGATCTTGTTCGTTCGTCACGCAAAGTAGTTTATCGGTTGCACTCCTCGCAGCCAGTGGCCCGCATCTCTACGATGCGATTGCACGAGCTTTGCGACTAAGGTAGAACACCGTATTCATCTCTCGCCAACTTCCGCAGCTCCACAGCCCTCTATGCCTCGTCTCCTGCTGACCACGATATTCACCACCCTCGCGATGGCTTTTGCCAACGCCGCCAACGCCGCCGACCTACCCGCGCTAGCCGAATCCCGCCCGTCCAATGACGCCCGGGACATTGACGAGCAGCAGGCTTTCCTGACCCGCGCAAAGGGTCCCGTGGACGCGAAAACGTTCATTGAACGCGTGCACTGCGAAGTCGAGGGCGTGCGCTCGGTCGTCCCCGTTCGCGTCGTTGGCGGCGCTCGCAAGGCCGAATTGCTCAAGGCAGCGGGTATCAGCAATGCCGAAAACTGGATTGCATTCCGCTGTGCGCAAACCTTTCCGGCGGGTGCTGACGTCACCGTCCGTTGGGATGCCGCTGCGAACAACCTGAAAATCGCAGCCGACACGCTCAAGTTCAAGGTGCGATCCGGTGACTGGATCGACATGACATGCGGACGCGAAAACAAGGACGCAGGTTGTAATCCTTTGGCGACGGTTTACTTCAATCTAAAGCGCGCCGTCGAGAACAGTGACATCGCGCGCTTCCGTCTGCGTGATGACGCGGGCAAACTTTATTCGCCTTTGACTAATGACTCCGACAACGAAGGCGTAACGTTCGGCAAATTGCCCGCCGAGACGCGCTTCACACTCGTCGTGCCACCGAACCTGAAGGAATCCGGCACCAACACCGTGCTGACGCCGAAACGCCCGATCAGCTTGCGCACCAGTGCCTATCCGCCGCTGGTGAAATTCCCTCGCAGCTTCGGCATCATCGAGCGCAATGCCGATCCGGCGCTACCGCTCACCGTTCGCAATCTTGAGGCCGGCGCGGGCGCCGTTATCCGCAAGCTTCGCGTGACGAGCGAGCAGGACATGATCCGTTGGTACGCCCGCACGCTCGGCTTTCAGCAGAGTGACCGCTCAATGGACGATGAGGAATCCGACTACGCTGATTTCGGCGAGCGACTCAAAGGCGATGACGATAAGCGCGCGCGCTCGCTTCTGAAGGGCAACGCTCAGGCGGTTTCAATGCCGCTGCCGAAGCCGGGCGGACCGAAAGAATTTGAAGTCATTGGATTGCCGCTACCAGAGCCTGGTTTGCACGTCGTCGAGGCCGAATCCACCGCGCTCGGAGCATCGCTGCTTGAGAAAAAGGGCTCGATGTTTGTGCGCTCGATGGCACTGGTCACCAATCTCGCTGTGCATACAAAAACGGGCACGGGCGGCGCTCTTGTCTGGGTGACCAGGCTCAATGACGCGACTGTGGTGGCCGATGCGGCTGTTCGAATTCGCGATTGCAAGGGTGTGGAGCTTGCCGCTGGCAAGACAGATAAGGACGGTATCGCACGCCTCACGCCAAAAGTGCCGAAGAACAGCGGCGGTTGCCCCATGTTCGTATTCGCGCAAAGTGGCGACGACACGGCGTTTACGCGCAGCGACTGGACTCGCGGCATCGAGCAATGGCGATTCAATCTGCCGTGGGACTATGAAGGCGACGGCGACAACAACAGCAAGCAGTCCTTCCACACCGTCCTCGCCCGGAATCTTTTGCGCCCCAGCGAAACGGTTTACATGAAGCACTATGTCCGCGAAATGAAGCGGTTTGGCGCGGGAGCACCCGACGTGAGCAAGCTCCCGAAGACCATTTCCGTCATCAACGAGGGCAACAACCAGCGCAGCACCGTCAATGTCGAGTGGAGCGCGCGGGGTAACGCAATCACTGAGCTGAAACTGCCGACCAACGCCAAGCGCGGGCAATACCGCCTTGAGCTGGGCGGCCGCACCACGGGCCGATTTACGGTCGCCGATTTCCGATTGCCCGTCTATAAATCCGAAGTCACCATCGCCAATGCAAATGTGGTGGGTGGCGACAAGGCAAATGTAGATGTGCGTCTTTCGTTTCTGTCAGGCGGCCCGGCCAGCGGTGATGTGGTGACCGTGCGTTCGCGCTTTGATTCGCGGACCTGGCCCGGGTTTGACTCGCTGCCGGACTACAGTTTCAGTCTTCCGACGGACGAAGCAGGAGGTGCGCCTCGTCGCAGCGCACATGAAAGCAAACAGCCCGAAGGCGAAGATCAATCGCTCGCGCTTTCGACAGCAGGTGCGGCGCGCGTCCCGCTTGCTACGCCCAAGGTGGATCGGCCTTACAGCCTCGTCACTGATATGGAATACAAAGACCCGAACGGCGAGATTTACACCGCCCAGGCGCGCACCACCGTGTGGCCCGCCGCCGTGCTCGTAGGCATCAAAACGAGTGACTGGGCGATGGCTCGGGAAAAACTCTCCTACGACATCATCACCACCGACGTGACGGGTAAACCTGTTGGCGGCGTCAAGTTCAAAGTGCGCGCCACCAACCGGACGTGGGACGCGTACCGAAAACGCAATATCGGTGGCTTTTACAGCTACGAATCAAACCAGAAAAACAGCGACCTCGGCGTGCTCTGCGAGGGCACGTCCGATCGGAGCGGCAAATACACCTGCAACAGTAGCGTGACAGCGTCCGGTGAAGTACAGCTGCTGGTTGAAGTGACTGACAGCGGTGGTCGCGTGGCTGCTGCTGGTACTTCACTTTGGGCGTCGAACGGTGACGACTGGATGTTCCGCTC
>JAYWAQ010000672.1:0-3234 GCA_043782305.1 Burkholderiales bacterium | reverse complement strand
GACGCATGAACCCGACATTGCGGCCTACGCCAAGCGGCTGGTGCGATTGAAAGATGGTCTCGTGATTTACGACGGTCCGGCGCGCGAGGGCCTGCGGCAGATGCAGCAGGAAGAGACGCATCTGGCGGGGGCGGCGGCATGAAATTCACCCAACTTCTGGCTGAGGCGCTGCGCGCGATGCTCGCCAACCCGCTGCGCACGATGCTCACCATGCTCGGCATTGTCATCGGCATCGCCAGCGTGGTGCTCATGCTCGCAGTGGGTGACGGCATCAAGGCATTCATCAACAAGCAGCTCGCCGTGCTCGGCAGCAATCTGGTGATCGTGCAGGCCGATTCGCGTAAGGCGGTTGGTGCGCGGCTGAAGACCGGCACGGTGCAGACGCTCACGCTGGATGACGCGGCGGCGATCAATAAGCTGCCCAGCGTGGCGGGCGCGGCCCCGATGCTGACGACGTTTTCGCAGGTGTCCTATGGCAACGACAACAGTAACAATCAGGTGCAGGGCACCACGCCCGCCGCCTTCACCATCCGCAACTTGCGTCTCGCGAAAGGCAATCCGATCACTGAGGTCGACGTTGCGAGCGCTGCCCGCGTGGCGGTGCTCGGCAAAAAAGTGGCCGAGCAGTTGTTCTACAAATCGGACCCCGTCGGGCAGACGATTCGCATCGACAACCAGAGCTTTCAGGTGATTGGCGTACTCGACAACGAGGGCCAGAGCTTTGATGTGGGCGATATCGGCGAGGTGGTCATGGTGCCGATTTCCACTGCGCGGGTATCGCTCGTTCGCACGCCGACTGCGCGATCGGTGCAGTACATCGTGGTGCAGTCGAAGTCGGCAGAAGGCCTCAATGACATGGTTGCGGACATCAGCGATCTGGTGCGCGACCGGCACCGCATTCGCGCCGAAGACGAAGACGATTTTCGGGTGCTGAATTTCGGTGAATTTGCGAAAACCGGTGAGGCGATTGCCACGGGGCTATCCGTTGCGCTCGGATTCATCGGCGCAATTTCGCTGGTGGTCGGTGGCATTGGAATCATGAACATCATGCTCGTCTCGGTGACCGAACGGACACGCGAAATCGGCATTCGCATGGCCATCGGCGCGCGTCCCGCCGATGTGCTGTGGCAATTTTTGATTGAAGCTGTGGCGATCTGTTTCGTCAGCGGCATCATCGGCATCGCGTTGTCGGGCGCGCTCGCAGCAGCGGTGACGGCGACCGGGAAATTCGACATGACCGTGGGCTTTAAGGCGATTGCCATCGCCACGATTTTCAGCTGTGCGATTGGCGTGTTTTTCGGTTTCTACCCGGCGCGGCGCGCTTCAAAATTGCAGCCAGTGGAGTGTTTGCGCTACGAATAACCAATCAACAGCTTTTTGCTGGAAGCGCCGCTGCATTGGGGCTCGTCGCTTAAAAGCTTGATTTTCGACTTGGGCGTTAATGGGCATCTTTCCCCAGTGAAATTTAGGTTTACCTGAAAAGCTGTTCATTTGCGCGGACGGCGAAACAGGCAGAAGGCCAAACACGCGAAAATAGCCGGGTGATCCCCAACGACTTCATTGCCCAACTCCTGTCTCGCGTCGACGTGGTCGAGATCATTGATCGCCATGTGCCGCTGAAAAAGGCGGGCCAAAACTATTCCGCCTGCTGTCCGTTCCACAAGGAAAAATCGCCGTCGTTTTCGGTGAGCCAGAGCAAACAGTTCTATCACTGCTTTGGTTGCGGTGCGCACGGGTCGGCGATCACTTTTTTGATGGAGTACGCAGGCAAAAGCTTCCCCGACGCGGTGGAGGAACTGGCGCAAGGCATCGGCCTCACGGTGCCCAACGACAACACGCGGCAGTCGGATCCGCAGGCGGGTGGTCTGTTCGACGTCATGCTCGTAGCGGCTGGCTATTACAAGCAGCAATTGAAAACCTCCTCAATTGCGATTGAGTATTTCAAGAAGCGTGGCGTGAGTGGTGAAGTGGCGCGGCGCTTTCACCTGGGCTGGGCGCCAGCAGGCTGGCAACCGCTGGCCGAGGCGTTTGACGATTACGCGGACAATCAACTGCTGGAAACGGCGGGGCTAATCGCCACTGGTGACGCGGGCAAGCGCTACGACCGCTTTCGCGAGCGGGTGATGTTCCCAATCCTCAATCAACAAGGCGCAGTGATTGCGTTCGGCGGGCGCATTCTCGGATCGAAGGATGACGGGGGTGGGCCGAAATATTTGAACTCCCCGGAGACGCCGATCTTCTCGAAAGGTCGCGAGCTGTATGGCCTGTTTCAGGCGCAGGCCGCGATTCGCAAGATGAATCGTGTGCTCGTGGTTGAGGGCTACATGGACGTCGTCGCGCTCGCCCAGTACGGCGTGGAATACGTGGTTGCCACGCTCGGCACGGCGACGACGGAGGCGCATACGCAGCGGCTGTTGCGCGCGGCTGATGAGGTGGTGTTTAGTTTTGACGGCGACTCCGCCGGGCAACGCGCCGCATGGCGCGCGCTGGAGAACGCTCTGCCCGCATTGCGGGACGGCAAGCAGGTGCGCTTTTTGTTCCTGCCGACCGAGCATGACCCGGACAGCTACGTGCGCGAGTTTGGGCGTGAGGCATTTGAAGACTATGTCGCCAAAGCGCTGCCGTTATCGGAATACTGGATTCGCGAATTGAACGCGCGGCATCCGGGCGATAGCGCGGAGGCTAAAGCGGCGCGTGCTTCCGCTGCGCGGCTGCATCTTGAGCTGGTAAGCGCACCGATGATGCGTGAATCGCTGGCGAAAGTGCTTGAAGGCGATGTTGATATCGCCGCCCACACTTTGTTGCCCCCAGTGAAGCCGAAGACCGTTGAGACACAAACCAATGGCGACGGCGAAGCACCTCGGGCGCGATGGATGCCAGGCGCAGGCAGGCGTCCTCCGATGCCCGCGACGGCGCGCACCGACCCTGCCACACAGCGGGTGCTGGCGAGCGCCAGGCGCATTCTTGGTCGCCCGAAACTCGCGATGTATCTGGTCGATACGCAATTCCCTGATCCCACGAATGCGCCGCATGTTTTGCGCTTGCTGCAGGCGGTGGTTGATGCGGCGATTCGTGCACCGGATGAGCCCAACATGGGCGCGCTGTTAGAGCAATTTCGCGATACAGAATTTGCAGGTGACGTGTTGCGTTTGCTCACGCATAGTGATGCGGAAGTCGACGCAGCGGTGAGCGACGAAGAGGCCGAGGCCGATCTGCGGCAACTGCGCACGCAGA
>JAYWAQ010000671.1:0-3234 GCA_043782305.1 Burkholderiales bacterium | reverse complement strand
AGAGCGGTACTGCGCCACCCCAGCCTGACGCTACGCCGATGTACTGCTCGCCGTCCTGCTCCCAGCTGATCGGTGGCGCTACGACCCCGGAACCGGTCTGGAATTGCCATACAACCTTGCCGGTCTTCGCGTCGGCGGCCTTCAGGTA
Source organism: Burkholderiales bacterium (assembly GCA_043782305.1). GTDB lineage: Bacteria > Pseudomonadota > Gammaproteobacteria > Burkholderiales > Casimicrobiaceae > Casimicrobium. Next base: position 3,086 of record JAYWAQ010000671.1, on the reverse strand, counting down.
GCCCTCAGGCGTTCCCCAGAATACGAGGTTGCCGGCGGTCGTCATGACGCCACCCCAAAGCGGCGCGTTGTTTTTGACTTCCCAGACGATTTTTCCAGTGGCCGGGTCGACCGCACGCATCGCGCCGATGTAGTCGCTGTTAATCGTTTTGATGGTGAAGCCGGAGCCAAGGTACGCCGCGCCTTTTTTGTAGGCGACAGGTTCGTTCCATATCTTCATGCACCATTCGTTGGCCGGTACGTAGAACAGACCGGTTTGCGGCGAGTACGCCATCGGCATCTGGTTCGTGCCGCCGAGGAAGGACCGTGCGCCAAATACGGTGCTGCCCTTCGTGCCGTCAGCCGCTTTGGTCGGATCGCCTGGGCGATACTCAGGATCGAAAATTGGTCGACCCGTTTTCAGATCAATGCCCGAGGCCCACGTCGTTTTCTTGACGAACGGGAACGCGTTGAGGAGTTTGCCAGTACGTGCGTCGTTGACGTAGAAAAAGCCGTTGCGATCGGCCTTGCCGCCGAGAATTGCGCCGTCTTTCTTGAACGTCACAAATTCGTTGACACCGTCAAAATCCCAGCCGTCATTCAGCGTGTTTTGATAATGCCATTTGATCTGCCCGGTCGCCACATCAATAGCAACAGTTGAGCAGGAGAAGAGGTTGTCGCCCGGGCGCATGTGGCGGTTCCAGGGAGCCGGATTGCCGGTGCCGAAGTAGGCAAGGCCAGTGTCTGGATCGTACGAAGCACCGAGCCAGGTCGCCGCGCCGCCGGTCTGCCACAGGTCACCTGCAGGCCACGTCCTGTTGGTTCCATCGCCAGATATTCCGTTGTCCTTTTTCGCCCCGGTTTTGTCATATGTGTAGCCCATATGACCTTCAACAGTGGGTCGCGACCAGACCAATGCGCCGGTCTTTGGATCGCGCGCGTCGACACGTCCCACGATACCGAATTCGCCGCCCGACACACCGGTCAGCAGCAAACCTTTAGCGATGATCGGGGCAGCGGTGTAGCTGTATCCGGCCTTGAAATCATCCAGCGTTTCTTTCCACACCACTTTGCCAGTGTCGGCGTCCAGCGCTACGAGTTGCGCATCGAGTGTTCCGAATATGACAAGGTTGTCATAAATTGCAGCACCGCGATTCACCACATCGCAGCGAGGCAGGATACCTTTAGGCAGGCGATGGTCGTATTGCCAGAGCTTCGCGCCGGTTTTGGCGTCAAGCGCGAACATGCGTGAATAGGAGCCGGTGACATACATCTTGCCGTTGTGGATGATCGGCTGCGACTCTTGTCCGCGTTGCTTTTCACCGCCAAAACTGAATGACCATACCGGCACCAGGTTCGCCACGTTCGCCGTGTTGATCTTGGTGGACGTGCTGTGGCGCTGACCGCGCGTGCCCATACCCCAGGAGAGGACATCCCCGGGCGTCGCAGCATCGCTCTCAATCATCGCGTCGGTGACGCGGGCGCCGGCCCCCGTCGCAGTTAGCAGCCATCCGCTGCACACGGCTAAAACGGCGGCCACAACCTTTGTTCGTCTATTCATCAAGCGCTCCTTTTTATTGGGATACATCTGGTTATGTGGCGAGGCTGAAGGGCAAGTCTCCTGCCACAAAGTTGAGGCTGTTTTGTTGCGTTGCAGCATCGCACTTTGGCATGGACCATGCGTTTTCCCACCATAGCGGTCGCCCGACGCGTACATCACTTTTGTGTAAAACCACTGCCATGAAATCAAATCACGCTAATCCGTTCGCCGCACTTTTGTGTTCCTTCGTTTTTCTGTTTGCTGCGGGAACGGCTGCCGCAGCGACCATCGCAGTCAGTAACGAAAACAGTGGCACAGTGACCCTGATTAACGCGACAACCGACACCATAGTTGCCGAAATCAAAATCGCCGGTAAACCGCGCGGAATCGCCGTCAGCCCCGATGGCAAAACCTTATTTATTAGCGAACAGACCAAGGGCGAACTATTGTTTATTGACACCCAGACACGGGCCATTGTTGATCGCGTGGCGCTCGGCGAATCGCCCGAGGCGATTTACGTATCACCCGATGGCAAGTGGGTCACCGCTGCGGTCGAGTTATCGAACAGCGTGGCGTTCGTGTCCGTCGTTGAAAAACGCGTCGCCTTCACGGTAAAAACCAAGGGCGATAACCCGGAGCACGCCGTATGGCACCCAAGCGGAAAATTCGTCTACGTCAGCGCTGAAGAGGATGAAAAAGTCGACGTCATTGACGTTGAAAAACGCCGCCAGATTGTGCAGATCAAGGTGGGTGCAAGACCGCGCGGCATCGCGTTCACCGCAGACGGAAAACGTGCATACGTTGCCTGCGAGCGCGCCAATGAAATCGCTGTGCTTGATGCGCAAACGCACACACTCATCAAGTCGATTCCAGCGGGCGTGCGCAGCAACGGCCTCGTCATGTCGCCCGATGGTGGAACACTCTATGTCAGCAATGGCGGCGCAAAAGCGGTGCAGCTAATTTCCACCGCGGACGACCGGGTTCTGGCGACCATCGCGACGGGCGAGCGCCCGTGGAATATGGCCCTCACGAAGGACGGCAAGAAGCTCTATGTTGCCAATGGCCGCTCACACAGCGTGACCGTCATTGATACCGAGGCAAAGAAGGCGCTCAAAGATGTCCCCGTCGGTCAAGCGCCCTGGGGCGCGGTGGTTTTTTAGATCGCCTCCGGCGGCGATCAGCTTATTGCTGGAATGACAGTTTCATTGGGGCTGGGCGCGAATTATTGCTAAAGTCGATAATCGACTATATGGCGGTCTAGCCCCTAAATATTAGCCGTTTCAGCGAAAAGCTGTTCGGCTACATCGCATTCGATGGCGGACTGTGTCACCACCACCGGGATCGCCATCATCTGATCCTCGTGTTGCAAATTGTGACAATGGAACATGTAGCGTTGTTCGCCGACAAATGCGTGGCTGAAATCTACGGCGATGCGCACGCGCTCGTTGGGCCAGATGACGACGGTGTCTTTCGCGCCAAGATCGGTGGCCAGTCTTCCTTCGGCGAAAGTGGCTAGTGCCTTTGCGGGGCCGAATAGTCCGCGTCGCGATAACACGCTAAAACTGAAG
>JAYWAQ010000670.1:0-3235 GCA_043782305.1 Burkholderiales bacterium | reverse complement strand
ATGTGACAAGCCACGTCACGGCATAGGGCCAAAAGGCAATGTAATCGCGGCGCCAGCCCGAGACCAGAACCAGTGTCGCAGCCAGCAAAGCGACGAGTGCGGTCGCAACCGCCGGCGCCGTCATCGGTCGCGCCATCACCAGAGAATCACCGCTCGCGTCCCAGTCGACTTCACTATCACGGGCATCGCGCCAGTTTTTCACAGCGCGAATGATCGCAATTGGCCACACGCCAAGCGCCGCGCCCGCCCACGCGGCACGCATAGCGCGCGCCCACGCAAGCTGGGCAAAGCCCGGTTTGCTGTGATCAGCGGGACGGGTGACGCCAGTTACGATAACCAGACCCATCAGCCATTTTCCGGGTGTCGTACGCATCACGCGCATGAAAAACGCTTCGATTGGCACGGCAGCCAACACCACTAAAACCGGCAACACAAAAGGCGAGCGAATCACGATGAGCCACGGGTCAACCATGTCGATCACTTTATCGCTCAGCGCGATAGTGACGTAGAGTGTGGTCGCAATCCAGGCGTAATCTACAGCCCTGGCCGCCAGCCTTCGCCATAAGCTGGTAGCCGTGATAAACCCTGCCGCGCTGCGGGTCAGCTCCATCAACCGCAACTTGAATATCCACGCCGTGTCATGCTGCGGCGGCGGCACGCCGATGAAGATGGATCCTTCACGGCGCCATTTGATGATGCCCAGTCGAGACAGTCCGGCAGCGGGGCCCATCGCCTCGACCGGTCGACTTAACCACGAAGCGAGCGCCAACGAAAGCAAAGCGGCGACGCACGCCATTGCCAGCGACTGCGGCAGCGAAAATGGTCCCCATTGTGGAATGATGTTAATGCTGGTCACGAGCAGAACTACAACAGCAATGGCCCATCCGAGCCACACCTTGGGCGACGCCCAGGCACTGCCGTCGGCCAGCGGCTCGGCGAGCGCGTCAACACCCGGAAGCGATTTCGGCACCGTCGCCTCGGGAGAGATTTGCGACAGCTCGCCACCGCCCGCAGACAGTGAACGTGATTGAGATTGCGTACCCGCCGCCTCCGCCGCCGCGTCGCGCGCACCTGCACCGGAAATCGGCAATCGCCACGGCCCGGCACCGACGCCCGGATTGAGTGCAGCGTCGTAATCCTTTCGGCGGATCGGATCGACCAGAATTGACGCAGCGAGCGCGGCAAAGCGTACGGCTTCCTCAGAATCACCTGACGCATCGCGAGGCACTGACCAGAATCGGCGCACAACGGCACGCAACGCGGCAGCGATTACTTCGGCGGAGGCGGACGACGAAACTTCGAGCGCGTCGTAGAGGCTATTGCGCATGCATCAATTTAGACAAAAGTTGGAGCGATGATAGACCGATAGCGGGAAGTCAGCATTTGCCCGCTGCACAACGGAGAAGCTAACGCCGGATCGCGTCGATCCCTGTCGTAAAAATGCAAAACGGCCCTTACGGACCGTTTTGTGTGCGGATTCACGCTGCTTTTGGGCAGCGTACAGCGACTTACGCCTTGCGCGTCTTGTTGAAAGACAGCTTTTCCTTAATACGTGCAGACTTGCCGGAACGATCACGGAGGTAGTACAGCTTGGCGCGACGAACGTCACCGCGGCGTTTGACTTCAATGGTTGCGATCAGCGTAGAGTACGTCTGGAACGTGCGCTCGACGCCTTCGCCATTCGAGATTTTGCGAACGATGAACGAGCTGTTCAGGCCCTTGTTCCGCTTGGCGATAACGGTGCCTTCGAAAGCCTGAACGCGTTTGCGCTCGCCTTCAACCACGTTCACGCTAACAATGACCGTGTCACCTGGCGCGAACGCTGGGACGACCTTGTTCAGACGGGCGATTTCTTCCGCCTCGATCTGGGCGATCAAAAATTTTGACATTTCAGTTCCTTAACTTTGCAACGATTATTTTGGTGTTTTCAGAGTCTGAGCGGTGTGCGATCAAGCCATAAAGCTTTGATCTACGCGGGGGAACATTGCCCTGCGCTCAACACACATCAGCTTCCGTGTGCTTCAGTGCAGTCCAATAGCTGGAAACGGCGATGAAGCAAGCAGGAAATTTTCAGTAAGCTTCTTATTATAAACCGATTTAGGTGAATTCGTCGAGCATCGCGAGTTCTTCCAGCGAGAGATGGGCTCGTGCCAACAGATCGGGGCGGCGCATCCAGGTGCGGATGAGCGCTTGCTTGACGCGCCAGCGGTTGACGGTGGCGTGATCGCCGTTGGCCAGTTCCGCTGGAATTTGTTGCACTTCGGATGTAGCGAGCGCGTATTGCGGCCAGTCCAGTATGCCGTCCGCAAATGATTCAAACGTGGCCGATTCAGCGTCGCCCAAGGCTCCGGGCAGCAGGCGCACGCAGCTATCGATGACGACTGCGGCAGGCAATTCGCCCCCAGAGAGCACGTAGTCGCCGACCGACACAATGGCGTCGACGTTGGCGTCGATCCAGCGTTGGTCGATGCCTTCGTATCGGCCCGCAACAAACGTGATGTGTTGGTTCTGCGCAAATGCGCGGACTCGACTTTGCTCCAGCGGAGCGCCGTCGGGGCTCATGAAAACCACCAGCGATTTCTCGCCGTGCCACGCGCGTGCTGCGGCCAGAGCCGCATCCAGCGGAGCCGGCATGAGCACCATGCCGGGACCACCGGCAGCGGGTCTGGCATCAATCGATTTGCGCGCATCAGTCGCGAAGTCGTGCAGCGCAAAGCCCTGCCAACGCCACAACCCCTGCTGGCGGGCACGGCCCGTCACGCCGTAGTCAAGCGCGTGTTCAACGAGTTCAGGAAACGCTGCGATCACGGAGATCGACAGCACGGCTATTCCAGGCCTTCCCAGTCGACGTCAACACGACGTGCGGCAATATCCACCGAGCGCACAATGGCATCGACGAACGGGATCAGCTCATCACCGGGCGTGGGATCGGTCGCGGGTCGCTTGACGCGCAAAATCGGATGCGCGCCGGACTCAAAAATCTCTGCGATTTCGCCGAAGATGCGATCACCGTTGGTACAGGTGAGACCGATCAAATCGATCCAGTAATACTCGCCTTCGGGGAGCGGCGCAAAGTACGCTTTGTCGACAAAGATTTCTTTGTTGGTGAGTCTAGCGGCGGCTTCCGGTGAAGTGACGCCGACAATTTCGGCGACGATGCTTTCGCCATGACGACGTGAGCGGGTCACGGCGTACATCGTTGTGTCGATCATCACCTCGCGCGCCTTGAGTAGCG
>JAYWAQ010000669.1:0-8969 GCA_043782305.1 Burkholderiales bacterium | reverse complement strand
GCAACTGCCCGCTCTCGCGCGCCGCTTTTGCCGCTTGCAAGCGCGCAGCAGCAGTCTTTGCCGCCGTTACATACTGATTGATTTGCTGTGTCGACATTGCGCCTGAATCCTGCAATGTTTTTGCACGCGCAGAGTTCGCTTCGGCCTCGGCCAACGCAGCTTCGGCTTCGGCCACACTGGCGCTTTGTTGCGCTAGTTCCGCGCGTACGGTTTCCGGCGCAAAGTTCGCGAGCGTCTGTCCGCGCTTGACCATGTCGCCCACATTTACACGCACTTCGGCGAGGCGCAGACCGTTCGACTCTGCGCCGACGATGGCTTCCTGCCACGGCGCAATGTTGCCGTTGGCGGAGAGCTGCACTAGCCAATCGGATTGTGTTGCTTTAGTCGTGGTGACGGTTAGTGATGCTTTGGCGACCGCAGGAGTTGCGGCTTTTTTATTGTCTGCGCGAACTGCCGTTGCACCTAGAACGACCAGACCCAACACCGCTGCAACGGCAACGGCAGTCTGTGTACGTGTGAAATTCGTCATTACTTCTTCTCCGAAACCTGAGTCGGCGTAATCGCCGTGTTTTGATCCCAACCGCCACCCGCAGCGCGGTAAAGTGAAATCGATGCAGCGAGCCGTTCGCGCTCCATCGCGAGTACGGCGACCTGAGCCGCGAGGACCGAGCGACGGGCTTCTTCAAGCTCAAGCACGCTGCCCGCGCCAGCCGACAAGCGCGCTTGCGCAGCCTTTTCGAACGCCTGATAACCAGCGAGCGACGCCTGCAAATCCGGTGCGCGAAGCTTGGCCGATTGCAACTGCGTCAGCGCCTCTTCCACTTCTCGCACAGCGCGAATCGCAACGGACTTATAGCCTGCCAGGGATTCGTCGTAACGCGCCTTTGCCTGCTCAACCACGGCTGACCGACGACCCGCATCAAACAGCGGAATATCAATGCTCGGACCGAAGCCCCAGGTGGTCGTACCCGCCGTGCTACCCGCAATGCGCGCAAGGCTGTAACCGACCGATCCGGTCAAGGAGATTTTTGGATAGCGATCCGCTTCCGCCGCGCCAATCTCGGCGGTCAGCGCAGCCAGTTCACGCTCGCTCCCGGCAAGGTCAGGCCGCTGCGCAAGCACCGCTGCTGGCACCCGCTCGATGCTTAAATTTGCGCCTGTTGGTAGTTGCGCCCGACCCACAGCCAACGTGTTGCGCAACACGGTCTCATTGAGCCCCGTTAGCGCGACCAACGCCTTTACGCCGAGGTCAACCTCAGCGCGCTGCGCGGTGAGACGCGCGGCAGCTTCCGACGCGCTGGCGCGCGCGAGCGCTGCGTTCGCTGGCGCTTCAAACCCGGCGTCGGTTTTAAGTCCGGTCAATCGCGACGTTTCTTTGCGGCTCGCGGCGTCGCGCTCAAAGCCCACGACCAGCGCCTCGCTGACGCGCAGATTGGCATAGGTCGCGGCCACGTCGGCAGCGAGCGAAACGCGCGCCTGATGCCAGTCGAGCGTGCGTGCACCGGAGCGCGCGGCTGCCGCCTCGCGACCGCGCCGGTTGGCTCCAAACAAGTCCAACTCCCACGACGACTGCAACGATGCTGAAACGCTGGTGAGCGCGCCGAGACCCAGACTTTGTCCCACCAGATTGCCACGACTGGCGCTGGCGCTGCCGGTCGCTACGGGCAACGCCGACGCGCCCGCAATCGCCTGCCCGGCGCGAGCTTGCGCGATGCGCGCTGCCGCCTGATCGAGCGTTGGGCTGGACGCCTGCGCGGCCTCAATCAGCCCCACCAGGGTCGCGTCATTCCAGCGTAACCACCAGTCCGTGAGCGTCGCCATATCACCATCATGCGGCACCGGAGCCTGCCAGGCGGCTGTTGTGGTGACAACCGGCGGCGCATAGGTTGGGCCGACCGCGCAGGCGGAGAGCAACAGACTGGCAATCAGGGTCAACGACAGGCCCAAGGCCGGTCTTCGCGATTTCGTCATCAACAGATTCATGAAACAGACTCTCGGTGATTGATGGTGATTTGTGTTTGTGGCAAGACGACATCAAGCGCCGTGGCGACAGCACGACTCACGCGTTCGAAAGATTCGTCGCTGGGATCTACCATGTCAAGATGCAGTGCGCCGATGAATGTGGCGTGCAAAAAATCGGCGTGATCCTGTGAAATCGGCACGCCGACCAATGCGAAACCGGCCTTCAGCTTTGCCAGGACGCGGGCGTCAAATTCGCGCATCCATTGCCGAATCGATTCGTCTTCTTCGCTTGCAGCGGCGAGGCCGGTCATGAGGCGAAACCACTGGCGATCAGTTTTTTCAGGCATCAGCAGTTGACGCAAGTCTTCAACCGAAATTTCGCCCGGCGCGGCGGAATCCGCCATCGGAAGAAACATGGCCTCCACACCAAACTGCGCCGTTCCGCGCAGCAAATCGTTCCGCGTCGGGAAGTAATAAGTCAGGTGACTCTGGCGAACCCCGGCGCGCGCAGCCACGGCTTGCTGCGTCAGCGCACTGAAGCCAACGGTGAGCAATATTTCGTTCGCTGCCGTGAGAATTTTTTCGCGCACGGAGGCATCGGGTTTGAGCGACGCAAAACATGGAATGGATAGCTTGATATTCATTTATTGGTAATCATACCAAACACAATTTCAGATTTGGTTGCATAACCAATATCGTCACACAGCTTTTCAATAAAACTGCCTTTGCGAATGGGCTACAAGGCAATATTGCAACTTATCGATAAATGCAGATACGAGGCCACAGCCACAATACAATAGCCATCGCAGCGCAAAGCTACTTCTATCTGCAGCTCAGCGCACAACCAGCGAGTAGCGCCTTAACGAGCACGCTGTTCCCTCTACGAATCGCCCTTCCGTGACCGTCCGCTGGGTCTGTTAGCATCGTCCGCCGTGACCTTATCCCGCCCTATTCTCGCCCTGCTTGCCGCGATTTTTCTTGCGTCCTGGTTCATCCCGTCAATCTCGCGCACGCTGGTTCGGCCCGACGAAGGGCGCTATACCGAAATCGCTCGCGAGATGGCGCTTTCCGGCGACTACGTCACACCGCGGCTGAACGACCTGAAATATTTTGAAAAGCCACCGCTACAGTACTGGGCGACAGCGCTTGCCATTTCCGCATTCGGGCAAAACGACTTCACAGCGCGCTGGTGGCCACTTTTCTCCGGATTTTTGGGCCTCGCGCTGGTGTGGTTCGCGCTTCGGGCACTAGCGGGAAGAGACGTCGCATGGATCGGCGCGAGCTTGATGGGCGCGATGATTTATTACTTCATCATCGCCCATATCAACACGCTCGATATGGGTCTCGCCGCCTTCATGACGCTGACGATGGTCGGGTTGATTCGCGGCTTTGGCATTGATGGGCAATCAAACGCCGAAGCGCGCGGCTGGATGATCGCGGCGTGGGCGGGCGCAGCGCTCGCTTTTTTGTCGAAAGGCCTGATTGGCATCGTGCTGCCGGGCGCGATTTTCGTGGTGTATCTGCTTCTGTCACGACAGTGGCGTTTGCTTGGTCACATGCAATGGATTTGGGGGCCGCTGACGTTCGTTCTGATCGCCCTGCCGTGGCCGCTGCTGGTGCAATCGAGGAACCCTGAATGGGCGCATTTTTTCTTCATCTACGAGCACTTCGAGCGTTTCTCCAATATCGAACACGGGCGCGGCGGCGAGCTCTACTACTTCATTCCGATACTGATTGTCGGGTTGTTGCCGTGGACGCCTGCAGTGCTCGGATTTTTTCGTCGTGACGCACGCGCTGCGATTTCCGAGACATACGCGAAGGCGCAAATAAATGTGCCCCTGTTTCTGACGATCTGGTGTGCCTTTCTATTTGTTTTCTTCAGCGTTTCACGCTCCAAGTTGCCGTCGTATTTGCTGCCAACAGTGCCCGCTTTCGCGATGTTGCTCGCCCCGATGATGTTGCGTTTGCCCGACGTGCGCTTCCGACGCCTGCTCATCGCGATGGCGTTTGTTCCTCTCGGGCTATTCGTGGCCGCCGCAATCAACGACCGCTTTGAGTCGGACGCATACACCCCGCAAATGGTCAATCAATACGCCACATATTTTGTGATGAGCGGGGCGCTGTACGTCGCGGCGATAGGGTCGGCATGGTGGCTGAACCAACGGTCGCGCCGCGTTGACGCGCTTATCGTTGCGGCGGTGCTTGCGGCCTCGGGCGGTAGCGGGCTGGTGGTCGGATATGGCGCGCTGTCGGCGAGCACGTCGAGCAAGCAATTGGTCGTTGATTTTCTCGCCGCCGAACCGCAATACCGCAACACCGATGAATTTTTCTCGATTGGCATGTACGAACAGACGCTGCCCGCGTACTTGAAGCGCACCGTCACGCTAGTGGATTATCTTGACGAGATGGGGCTCGGTGCCGCCATGGAGCCGGACAAAGCGCGCTTTAATTTCGCGGATTTTGCCGAGCAGTGGGAGAGCTCGGATCGCGCCTACGCCATCACTGATTTTGATCAGTTACCGCGTATGGATTTTGCAGGGCTGGACTATCGCGTTGTGGCGGCGGATCTACGCCGCGTGATTATCGCGAAGCACGCGAAATGAAGCGGAGCATGGCATCGTGACGGCGACCGCGCTCTCGATTGCGCTTTTAAGCGTACTGCTCAACGCGGCCGCGCAGCTATTTCTAAAGGCGGGTACCAACGTCGTTGGGACGGTGAGTTTCGGCGACGCGAACACCGTGAACACACTGATGCAAATCGCCCGTGTGCCGTGGTTCTGGGTGGGGTTTGCCTGTTATGGGATCAGCCTCTTTACCTGGATCGCAACGCTGTCGCGGTTGCCGGTGAGCGTCGCCTATCCGCTGGTGTCGATTGGCTATGTGGTCAACGCTGCCGCCGCGTGGTACTTGTTCGGCGAATCAATTACTGCGCAAAAATTAGTGGGCATCGGCCTCATCGTGGTCGGTGTCATTCTTGTTTCGAATACGGTTAGCAAATAATTCCAGTGACACAAAACAGAAAACTGATCGCCTTCGCCGGCCCTTTGCTCGGTGAAGAAGAAATCGCTGCCGTCGACGTAGTGCTGCGCTCGGGCTGGCTCGCATCCGGCCCGAACGTCACCGCGCTTGAGGGCGAGCTATCGGCGTACTTCGGCGCCCGTCCGACGCGACTGCTGACTAGCGAAACTGCGGCGCTCGAAGTGGCATTGCAACTTTTGGGTATCGGTGCAGGCGACGAAGTGTTGATCGGTGCGCAAACGTTTTTTTCCAGTGGCAACATGGTGGAAAAAGTCGGCGCGAAGGCGGTTTTTGTCGATGTCGATTTGAAATCCCGCAACATTGATCTGACAGACGCCGCACGACGAGTCACGTCCAAAACGAGGGCAATCATCCCCACCCATTACGCTGGGCTAGCCTGCGATATGGACGGGCTTTACGCGTTCGCCAAACTTCACAATTTGCGCGTCATTGAAGACGCTGCACTCGCGGTCGGCTCGTCATGGCGCGGCAAGGCCATTGGCTCGTTCGGTGACATCACCCTCTTCTCTTTTCATCCGAACAAGAACATCACCACCATCGAAGGCGGCGCGCTGGTCTGCAACGATATTGCGGATGCAAAGCGCGTCGAGGTGCTGCGTTTCCACGGTATAAGCCGTTTGCCAGATCAAACGCGTGACGTGGATTTTCCTGGCGGCAAGTTCAATATGTCGGATGTGAGCGCGGCGATTGGGCGGGCGCAGCTTCAGAAGCTTGACGCGTTTTGCCAGCATCGTCGCGGGCTCGCCAATCACTATTTAATTCGTCTGAAATCTATCCTCGATGAATCGCTGCTGCCGCATGCAGGTCACGTTAGCGACGAAGTCGGCCACAGCTGGAACCTGTTTGCGATTCGCCTGCCCCTTCATGAGCTCGCACGTTCGCGCGCTGAAATCATGGATATGCTGAAAGCGCGTGGCGTTGCGACGAGTGTGTCCTACGAATCCCCGCATCTCACCTCGCTGTTCCGCAGTCAAGGCTGGAAAATTGGAGATCTGCCCAACACCGAACTGATTGCCGACACCACATTGACATTACCGTTGCACGCAGGAATCACCGAGGCTGATGTGGACTACGTCTGCGATAGCCTGGCCTCTGTCCTGGCCGAGGCGAAGCGTTAATGGCCATTCCCCAACTCTCGGTTGTCATCCCGGTATACAACGAAGAAGCCGTGCTGCCAGAGCTATTCGCACGGCTCTACCCGGCGCTCGATGCCATTGCTGCATCTGGCACTTCATACGAAGTTATTTTCATTAACGACGGCAGTAAGGATCGGTCGCCCGCGCTTTTGCTGGATCAGCAATCGAAGCGCCCCGAAGTCACGCGAATCGTGCTTTTCTCGGGAAATTTTGGCCAGCATTCAGCCATCATGGCGGGCTTCGCGCACGTTCGCGGCGAAGTCGCTGTGACGCTCGATGCCGACCTGCAAAACCCGCCCGAAGAAATTCATAAATTGTTGACCGCCTATTACGCGGGTCACGATTACGTCGGCTCGATTCGCGATTTGCGTCGGGGCGATGCGTGGTGGCGTGGTGCTGCGTCGAAGGCGCTCAACGCCATTCGCGAACGCACGACCAGCATCAAGATGACCGATCAGGGCTGCATGCTGCGCGCCTATTCGCGGCGCATTGTGAACCTGATCAACCAGACGCGCGAGGTTCGCACTTTCATCCCGGCGCTGGCTTACACCTACTCAATGACGCCGACGGAAGTGGTCGTCGCTCACGCCGAACGAGCGGCAGGAGAATCAAAATATTCGCTGTATCAACTGCTGCGTCTGAATTTTGATTTGATGACGGGGTTCTCGCTATTGCCGTTGCAGGTTTTTTCGCTGCTCGGTATGCTCGTTGCCGTTGGCTCGGCCATCACCTATCTGGTGTTGATGATTTATCGCGGTATGACGCTGCCGTTCTGGGACGCGATGCGAGCGCTCCTGGATCGCGACATCCTGCAATTTTTCCTGACCGGAATGGTGTTGTTTGGCTTGGGTATCGTCGGCGAATACGTGGGTCGTATTTACTTGCAGGTGCGGGATCGTCCACGCTATGTAATTGATCGCATCGTCGAGCAATCCGTAACTGAGTTCCCTGCGGGTGCAAGCGATATCGAGTCGGCGCGCAATCTGGCATGAGCACGGCAGTCGCACCTCTAGCGACCACCGCCGTGGCGACTGTCACGACCACTGCGGTGGTGTTCGCGTATCACAACGTGGGCGTCCGCTGCTTGCGGGTACTGCTCGATCAGGGCGTGCAGGTGTCTCTCGTGCTGACACACGCAGACAGCACAACCGAAAACATCTGGTACGACTCGGTGGCTCAAGTTTGCGCGGATCGCGGCATTGAGGCGATCACCGTGGACGACCCGAACCATCCTGATGTCGTCGCGCGCATTCGCGAGCTCACACCCGACTTCCTGTTTTCGTTTTATTACCGCAAGATGCTCGGCGCGGAAACTCTTGGCATCCCGAAGCGCGGCGCGCTCAACATGCACGGCTCGCTGCTGCCCAAGTATCGCGGTCGTGTACCGACGAATTGGGCGGTGATCAACGGTGAAACCGAGACGGGCGCGTCGCTTCACTACATGGAAGTGAAGCCCGACGCAGGTAACCTTGTCGCACAGACATCGGTGCCGATTCTGGGCGACGACACCGCGTATGAGGTATTTCAAAAGGTTGTTGTTGCCGCCGAGATGACGCTCGTTCGCGCGTTACCGCAATTGATCGCGGGCACTGCGCCAAGCGTACCGCTCGACCTGAAGGCAGGTTCCTATTTCTCGGGACGCAAACCCGAAGACGGGCGCATCGACTGGACAAAATCGGCGCGCGATGTACACAACCTGATCCGTGCGGTTGCGCCGCCGTATCCGGGTGCGTTCACTGACATTGGCGGCGAACGCATTGTGATTGCTCGCGCACGAACGGTCGTTGCTGCGAGTCCGGCGCTCGCTGCGGGCACGGTTATCTGCGACCCGGAGCGTGCGGTTATCGTTTGCGGCGACGGCGCGTTGCTGGAGCCGCTGGAACTGGCTATCGGCGACGTCGCTCTAGACGTCAAAGCCACGCGTGAGTGGCTTGCAGCGCGCTCCACATCCGCTCCGTGAAACAATATCGACTGTTTCGGCGGTAGAAAAAGCCACATAATGAAAAAAGTTCTCATCCTCGGCGCTAACGGTTTCATTGGCCATCATCTGAGCCGCGCAATACTAGCCAACACCGACTGGCAGATTGTGGGCATGGACTTGGGCTCGCATCGCGTCAAGAGCCTGCTCGACCATCCGCGCATGAGCTTTCATGAGCGCGACATGCTGACCAGCACCGCGTGGATCAATGAGCAAGTGGCCGCGTGTGACGTCGTGTTGCCGCTCGTGGCGATCGCCACGCCTGCAACGTACGTCAGCGATCCGCTGCGCGTGTTTGAGCTGGATTTCGAGGCGAATCTGCCGATTGTGCGCATGTGTGTGAAGCACAAAAAGCGCCTGATTTTTCCGTCGACCTCCGAGGTTTACGGCATGTGCAAAGACGCAGAGTTCGATTCGGAAACCTCGGACTTCATCGTCGGCCCGATCAATAAACCGCGCTGGATTTATTCGGTATCCAAGCAGTTGATGGATCGAATTATTCATGCCTACGGAATGAAGGGTGAGCTTGATTACACGCTGATCCGCCCGTTCAACTGGATTGGCTCGGGCCTTGATTCGCTGACTGCCAGCAGCCCCGGTGGCGCGCGCGTTATCACGCAATTTATCGGCCACATTATTCGTGGTGAACCGATTCAATTAGTCGACGGTGGCAGCGCACGTCGCAGCTTCACCGATGTTGAAGACGCAATCAATGCGTTGATGACCATCATCGAGAATCCGCGCGGTATCGCCACCGGAAAAATCTACAACATCGGCAACCCGGCGAACAATCATTCGGTGCGCGAGTTGGCCGAGATGTTGCTCAAGATTGCGCCCGAATATCCTGAGTATCA
>JAYWAQ010000668.1:0-3243 GCA_043782305.1 Burkholderiales bacterium | reverse complement strand
TGTTCGGCAATCGCCAGTCGTTGTACCCAGCGAACGTGCTGTCTTTTGCGGCGGTTAGCGCGGCGTACCACGTTGGTTTCGTTGCAACGCCGATGTTGCACGACGCACCGCTCAAGCCCTCGTTGCACTGCTTCCACATGAGCGCGGTGGGCGTGTGGGTGACGGTGCCATTGCCGTGGACGACGAAATCACTCGTCGGCGTTGGGCTCGGCCCGCGATTGGGCGGGCACACGCTCGCCGCGTGAACTGCGCTCGTGAGTAAAAACAATGCGGGCAGCAGAGTCCGAATGAAGATCTTCATCATCAACCCCGCACCAGCCGGGCGCGCCAGCGCGTCTGGGTTTTGTTTGAAATGTCCGCTTCGCCCCCGATGAATCGAACAAAAAACGCCTGTCCCCAGCCGCCGGGGTTGGTGCTGGCAGTCCAGTAAGATGCATTCGCCGTGCTCGGGAAATACGCGCCATCAAGACTCGGTGCCGAGGTTCCGGCGCGAACAATACTGAGCAGCTCGCGGCGCGAGGCGAGCCGCCAGTCGCTGTGGCCGCAGAGCCCGACCACGTTCACCGCCGCAACGAAATACTGCGTGTTGCACTGATTGTTATACGGTGCGGCAGCGAGCGTACCGCCGCAGGTGTCGGTACCCAGTTCACCCAGCTCCGCGCCCGCCGAGCCAGCGCCCACCAGCGGCGACGGTGGGGTGTAGCCATTGGTGGAGGAGTCGGTCGAATACCACGCGTAGGTATGCGCACTGGCGCGCAGACCGGAGACAGTTTTGACCTCCCACATCAGACCCGTCACGTTGTCTTTGGTGCAGGCCCAGTCGGCGCCGTTCGGCCCGAGCGCGGCACCTGCCGCAAGTACGTTTCCATCGTTCGAAATTTTGGTGAAATCGAAGCCAGCGACGCCCGCGCCGATTTTGCTGAGCTGGCCTGCCGCAGCCGCCGCATCGCGACCGTAACGGCCGTCCTGTCGTGGATTCACGCCAGCATCGCCGCCGACCGCCGCGCTGCACGCCAAGGTGTTTGGAAAACTAATTTGAGCGTCGTAGCAAACCGTTTGTCCGGTGTCATTGATACCGGCACCCATCGCCGTGGCGACGAAAAGCTGTGCGGCAATAACGACAGCAAGCCTACGAGACAAGAAGGTTGTATGCACGGTAACCCTTGAAAATGCAGTGGCGATCAACAAAAGACAGCGAGCCGCATTAGTAGAGACGTTTTGCGCGCTTTAAACACGACGCTTCAGGCGAAAGCAGAGCTCGGTGTGCAGCGGGATGAACAGGAATTTCGTTTTGATCTTGGCGGCTTCGTCCTCGATGTTGAAAAGCGGGTTCCCTTCGACGAGTAAATCTTGTTGTTGGCGTCGGTAGACGCAGCGCGGGCGCGAACAAATACGATCTGAATCGACTTATTCACTTTTTTGAGCCTAGCTCATATGCGGCAACGCTTTCAGCGAAAAGCTGTATGGCTCGGATACACTGCCCGCTTCCCTGCTTTGCGCCCAGCTTCTGCTGATGCGCGTTAAACCTTCGCGCGATGAAACCTCCTTCGGCCACCGCTGCGCCCGCCCCGAAAAACGTTGCCGTTCCGGCGACGACCGGTCGTCCGCCATTGACTGCGAAAAAACCGTCTTCAGTCGCGCTCGCGCTGGTTCAGCGCCGAGCCGCCGAAGCCGTGCTGGCGGTGCTCTCAGGCAACAATGCCGACGCGGCACTGGCTCGCGTCGATACATCAGGCTTCGATGGCGCGACGCGCGCTGCGCTGACGGATTTGACTTACGGCACATTGCGCTTTTTGGGCGAGTTGCGCGCTATCGTGCGCCAGTTTGCGCACGCGAAGCCAGAGCCGCTGATTGAGGCGCTGCTGTGGGTGGCGATTTACGAGTTGGCGCACAGCAAAACGGCCTCGCACGTGATCGTGTCGCAGGCGGTCGCTGCGGTTGAGACGATCAATCGCGGTGCCAAGGGTTTTGCCAATGCCGTGTTGCGCAATTACATGCGTGAGCCCGAGGCTTCGCTCGCGAAGGCGATGGAGCACGACGAGGGGATGTGGAACCACCCGACCTGGTGGGTGGAGCGTGTGCGCCGCGAGCAGCCGGAATGGTGGGAGGCGATTTTGCGCGGTGGCAATGGGCACGGCCCGCTGACGCTGCGCGTGAACCGGCGACGGGCGACGGTTGAACAGGTGATGGCGGCGTTCGAGGCGAAAAAGATTGAAGCGGAGGTGCTATCCGACACGATGATCGTGCTCAAGCGGCCACGTCCTGTTGAGCGTTTGCCCGGTTTTCGTGACGGGCATTTCTCGGTGCAGGACGCGGGCGCGCAGCTCGCGGCCACTTTGCTCAATGCGAAGGATGGTATGCGGGTGCTTGATGCCTGCGCCGCTCCGGGCGGCAAGGCGGCGCACGTGCTGGAGCTGGCGGATTGCAAGCTGATCGCGCTCGATGTCGACGCAGAGCGGGTGAAACGCGTGGCGGAAAATTTTGATCGACTTGGCTTGGTGGGCGACGTGCGTGCAGCCGATGCCGCGACACCCGCGTCGTGGTGGGAGGGTGTGCCGTTCGACCGAATACTCATTGATGCGCCGTGCACCGGCTCTGGTGTGGTTCGGCGGCATCCGGATGGCAAATGGCTCAAGCGCGACAGCGATGTGGCGCAGCTCGCGGCGCAGCAGAAACGGCTGATTGACGGCGTGTGGCCGATGCTGAAACCGGGCGGGCGATTGCTCTACGCCACTTGCTCCGTGTTTAAGCCAGAAAACAATTTGCAGGTCGAGGCGGCACTGGCGGGTCACGCCGATATGCGTCGTATCCGCATCACATTGCCCGGCGATCCGGCGAGCGCGAGCGGTCAGTTGTTGCCAGGCGGCAACCGCAAGACTCACAATCACGATGGGTACTTCTACGCCTTGCTGGAAAAGACTGCTTCGTGATTCGGGTGATTGAAAGTCTGCTGCGCAGAGGGTTCAACGTGGTTGTTGTCGTAGTGACAACGCTCGCCTTTTCGTTGCAAGTGAACGCTGAAGTCATCAACGTTAAAAGCGCCGTGGTGCGTACACAGGATGACGCCTACGTCATCGACGCGGAGTTCGATTTTGCACTGACTGCGCCACTGGAAGAGGCTTTGGTGCGTGGCACGCCGCTTTATTTCGTCCTCGAAACCGACGTCACGCGCAATCGCCCGTACTGGTTCGATGATCATGTGCCGTCGCCATCTTTTGTGCGCAGACTCACCTATGCGGCGCT
>JAYWAQ010000667.1:0-3245 GCA_043782305.1 Burkholderiales bacterium | reverse complement strand
GGACGAATTCCACGAACCATGCGAACGGTGCAGCACAAAGCCATGCTCCACGCTCACCGGCCCGCCGAAATGCACCTTGCGTTGCGACAACCGGATGTCGGATACCTCAACGGCGATTTGCTGAAAGAGCGAATCCATCGTGAGCGAGGTCGGGCGGTTGACGACGACGCCGAGAGCGCCTTGCTCGTTGTGCTCGCACAAATAGGTGACCGTTCCCTTGAAATTGGGATCAGCCATGGCGGGCATGGCAATCAGAAAGTGGCCAGCAAGGCAGCTTGACTCCATAACGACAATTCTACGTGGCTGGCAAAATGCACCGTTAATTCCAATCGGCCTCTATTCATGCTTCACCGAGCCGCCCTCATGTGGTTTCGCCGCGATTTGCGGTCATTTGACAATGCAGCGTTGCACGCAGCGCTCACGCAGTCAGAACGTGTGCATTGCGTATTCGTGTTTGATCGCGAAATTCTCGATGCGCTGACGGAAAAGGCTGATCGTCGGGTCGAATTTATCTGGGAAAGTGTGGTTGAACTGCGCTCGGCGCTTGAGGCGATGGGCGGTGGTCTGCATGTGCTGTACGACACCGCGCGGGACGCGATTCCAAGGCTGGCGCAGGCGCTTGACGTTGACGTCGTTTTCACCAACCACGACTACGAACCACAGGCAATCGCCCGCGATGCGCACGTTGCAGCGGCACTGAAGACCAAAGGCATCGTCTTCGAGACGCGCAAAGATCACGTCATATTCGAAAAAGACGAAGTGCTGACCGGCGCAGGCAAGTTTTTCTCGGTGTTCACGCCCTATAAAAATGCGTGGTTAAAACGGCTGGAGGCTTTCCATGTGAAGCCCTATCCAATTGAGGCACATCGGGCTAATTTCTCGGCCCCCTCTCCCCTCGCAGGAGAGGGTTGGGGTGAGGGGGCGGTTGATGGAGCGGTCCGGTCGTTAGAGACAATGGGCTTCAAACCCACCAATCTCCGCGAGCTGAAATTCCCAACCGGAATGTCCGGCGGCGAGAAGCTCTTCTCCGAATTCCTCGAACGAATCGACCGCTACAGCGACACCCGCAACTTCCCCTCGATCAAAGGCCCGTCGTATCTCTCGACGCATTTGCGCTTCGGCACGGTGTCTATTCGTGGCCTGGTGGCAGCCGCGTGGCAGCGCTGGCAGGAAGGCTCACGCGGCGCAGAGGTGTGGCTCTCAGAGCTGATCTGGCGCGATTTCTACGTTCATATCCTGCACCACAACCCGCGTGTCGTCGACGGCGCGTTCAAGCCGGAATACAACGCCATCCGCTGGAGCAACGATCCGGAGCGCTTTGCCGCCTGGTGCGAGGGCTGCACGGGCTATCCGCTGGTCGACGCCGCGATGCGCCAGTTAAACCAGACCGGTTACATGCACAACCGCTTGCGCATGTTGGCCGCGAGTTTTTTGACCAAGGATTTGCTGGTCGACTGGCGCTGGGGCGAAAAGTATTTCGCCGAGAAGCTCAACGATTTCGACCTCTCCGCCAACAACGGCGGCTGGCAGTGGGCGGCGTCCACCGGCTGCGATGCGCAGCCGTATTTCCGCATCTTCAACCCGATCACTCAGAGCCAGAATTTCGACGAAAAAGGCGCGTTCATCAGGAAGTACGTGCCGGAGGTTGCGAAGCTCTCGAACAAGGACATTCACGCGCCGTGGCTGACCTCGCCGATTGAACAGCAGGCGCGAGAGTTTGTGCCGGGGCGCGACTATCCGCTGGCCGTCGTCGATCATGCCGAGGCGCGGCTGGCAACGCTTGCGGAGTTCAAGCGGGCGCTGCCGAAGCGCGATGTCGAGGCGTGAAAAGGGCTATGATGCAACGCAACAAAACTCATCGGAATACCTATGAAATCGCTTGAAAATCGCGTCGTTTTGGTCACGGGCTCAACGAGTGGCATCGGCCTCGCTATGGCGCGCCGCTTCGCCGCAGCCGGCGCAGAGGTTGTGCTCAACGGCTTCGGCGACCCAGCCGAGATCGACCGCCTGCGCGAGGAGATCGCCGAGACCTCAAAAGTCCGCGTGCATTACGTACCGGCCGATCTGTCGAAGGGCGCTGAGGCGCAAATGCTGGTCAAGGAAACCATCGCGATTTGCGGCCGCGTCGACGTGCTGGTGAACAACGCCGGCATTCAGCATGTGTCGAACATTCCTGACTTCCCCGATGACAAATGGGACGCCGTGATTGCGATCAATTTGTCCTCCGCGTTTCACACCACGAAGATCGCGCTCGCCGACATGCAAAAGCGCGGCTGGGGTCGGGTGATCAACGTCGCCTCCGCGCACGGGCTTGTCGCTTCGGCGGGCAAAAGCGCCTACGTCGCCGCGAAGCACGGCATCATCGGCCTGACCAAAGTCACCGCGCTCGAAAACGCGAAGACGTTCATCACCTGCAACGCCATCTGCCCCGGCTGGGTCGACACGCCGCTGGTGCGCAAACAGATCGACGCGCGTGCCGCTGCGCAGGGCATTTCGGTGGAGGCCGCCACCCAACAACTGGTCGGCGAAAAGCAGCCAAGCGAGCGCTTTGTCGCGCCGGAACATCTGGCCGAGTTGGCGCTTTTCCTCACGACAGAGGCTGGCGGTTCGATCACCGGCAGCGCGTACACCATGGATGGCGGTT
This sequence comes from Burkholderiales bacterium, assembly GCA_043782305.1. GTDB lineage: Bacteria > Pseudomonadota > Gammaproteobacteria > Burkholderiales > Casimicrobiaceae > Casimicrobium. The sequence goes on along the minus strand of JAYWAQ010000667.1, from coordinate 601 downwards.
GGACGGCTCAATAGTCGCGTCCGCTGGCGCGACGCGTGCGCCTGCCCGTCTTGTCATCGACACCAACGTGCTCATTTCGGCGTTGGTGTTCAAGGACTCGCGCCATGTGCGCCTGCGCGAAGCCTGGCGCGCCGGTCGCGTCACGCCGCTCCTGTCCGTCCGCACGTATCGCGAGTTGAAGCTCGTGCTCGGCTACCCGATGTTCAAGCTTGAGGACGATCAGATCGCAGAAGGTCTGGCGCTCCTCGGCCCGTTCATCGAATGGGTGCAGCTCGATCCCGAGCAAACCGCCGACCTCCCCAAATGCTCGGATCGCGACGACCAGAAATTTGTCGAAACCGCCCACTGTGGCCGCGCCGACGCGCTCCTGACCTATGACCGCGCGCTGCTGAAGATGAGGAAGCGGGTGGTATTTGACGTGCTGAAGCCGGAGGTCTGGATGGAGACAGCTTTTGGCTGAAAGCCTTATTGCATTAGGGCTTGGCGCGGTTTATTGTGTTTATCGATAAATGAACTAATTGAATGCTAGCCCCAGTGCAGTGGTCGTTATACGGTAAAGCTGCTTGTCCTGACTCGCCGCGCCGCCGCAATCGACGCACGA
>JAYWAQ010000666.1:0-3246 GCA_043782305.1 Burkholderiales bacterium | reverse complement strand
CGCAGCCATGCCAGACCGAACCCGCTCGCGAAGCAAATCGCGCTCAAACTCCGCGAGCACACTCATCAACTGTGCCATCAGCTTGCCCTGGGCGGTCGACAGGTCGAACGTCATGCCATTCAACGCGATGAGGCTCACGCCCCACGCCTGCAAGTCATTGAGTGAGTCCACCAGGTCTTGCGTACTGCGCCCCCAGCGCGTGAGCTCACTCACGAGGATCACGTCAATCTGGCGCTGTCGCGCCAGCTCGATCACCTTCGTGCGTTCGATACGATCCTTGCTTGAAGTCTTGACACCGGAGACGACTTCGGTGAAGGTGTCGACGACCTCGTAATCGGCGCGGTCGGCAAATTGCAAGAGCTCGACCACTTGACGATCCGTGCCTTGGTTGTTGGTGCTGACGCGGCAATAGATTGCTGCGCGTTTACGAGGTGAACTTGCGGCTATTGCGTCGTTCATGTCAAAACACCTTCACCGACTCGACTCAAATAGTCACTCGGGTGACTGTAGCTTTTCGAGCAGGATCGAGAACATGGGTAACGATTCATCACTGCCATCGGCCTCATGAAAAAAACTCGCAAGCCCAAAATACCCCAACCCAATCATCGGTTGCTCTTGGCCTTCCTGCCCTTTGCTGTCGAAGTGGTGCGGTTGGTCATAGCGTTCGTGTGGCACTGGCCAACATGAGCCGCATGCGTTGGTTTCGACAGCGCCGTCATGACCGTTGGCGTAGCGCACCGCTTTCAGCGTGGCGCGTATCCAGCCTCGACTAATGCCTTCTGCAGCGCATCGACCGCACTGCGAATCATCGCGGCCTCGTTGTCATCGACGGCGTTAGTCCGAAACTCACTCCAACCCACGCGTTTGACAAATTGCGCCAGGGCGAGCGCCTGATCGTCGCTCAGCTCACAAGTGATGGTCACGGATGTGTTCATTAAGCCCTCTACGCAATTCGCGCTGGAAACCGCATTGTGCCGTGATCATTCATTGTGTCAACTGACCTATAGTCTGTGTGATACGAATTCATCCATTGGCAAATTTTGCCAATGGTGCTGCGGTTTCGTTATGCCTACCCTCACCATGAACATTTCGCTGCCTGACAGCGCGGAAATTCGCGACAAACGCAGGCCTCATCAATTATTTCTTCCATGGCGAGATGCCATTCGCTTGCCTGTCGACGGGGCGTACGGATTACGCGACGGCGGCGACCCGCTCTCCAACTGCAAATACACCTGTGGCTTCAAGAAGCTCTAGGTGCGCGTGCAAAACACGACCGCTCCGATCGACGGCGTCGCGCAGGATTTCACTTGCGGCACGATGACCGCGCTCGTCAAGTTCTCCCGCTCAAGCGCTACAAATAGCACGAAAAACGAGATCACCCCTCTTAGCGACGCAGTTCCTTCCAAAACGATCTTGCGATAGATCGCTATTCCGGCGCGCAAAACACCACGCCGTCGTCAAGCCAGCTAGCCCGCCCACTTGCCGATCCTGACGCGTCCAGCGAAGCATTTATCTCGGCTAGATTCTGCGTGTAACGCGCTGGCGCGGATACTGGTCTTGCATCGCCTACGAACAAAAGGCGCCTCACTGCGCGCGTGCTTGGCGGGCAGTAGCCGTCGGCGCGGGTTGGGATGGTCCAGAACGGCGTCCCCTCGTAAATCCAGTTCGGATCAGCGCGTTTCGCCGCGCACTCCGCCGCGTCTGCTGTGTACCAATGGGTCAGCGCGCGACCATTGCGTCCATCGCTAAAAAACCGACACACCGGCACCGCGCCAGGCGCGTTCGGGGTGAGCCCAGTGAACGCACCATAGGTTCGCCGGAATGAAGTCGGCAACGCATCCAAGGTCTGCATGGTCGCCGCGTCGCTTGTCAGGAAGAACCCAGCCGCGATCTGAACCAGCGGCTGATACTCGACCACCGGAAACGCATAAGGTGCAAATTGCGGACTCACGATGCCCACCACTGCAAAAGCGGGCACGGGTTTAGGCGACAGTATGTCGGTCAGGGTGAACGTATACGTGACGTAATCGCCAGGTTGATACGCCGCATAATAAGCTTCGGTCGCGCCAAACTGCGCGACGCCTGTGCTCGACGTAGTTCTCGGAATCGCCTGGTCGTAGGATCGTTTAGTCGGGCCACGCAGTGACACCAGATCAATGCTGACACGCGCGCTCTCAACGGGCTGACCCGCAGCGTCTTGCACGAGCAGTGCGCCGTAGCTGCTTCTTGCGGCTACGCTCGACAACGCTTGCGCAATGCCCGAAGTCACGCTGAGGGTCGTCGGTGGTTCGCGCCGCGCTGATACCGCTTCGACCTTCACGCCACGTCTATCCCTGAGGCTGTATCCGTCCGGACGCCGCGGGGGGGTGTCCGCGCGACCCCATACCTCAATTTGCGTGAACGGTCCCGTCACGTTGGTGATTAACGCCTGATACACGTCAAAGCAGCTTGTTTGAATTGGCACTTCATAATCAATGCCGTAGAAAATTATGCGGTTTAAGACTTGCTCCCAACGTTCAATGTTGAGGCAATACCCGGCGATGGTGACTTTAGCGGTGTCTCCGGGGCGAGGCAGAAACGGCTCGGTGACAATGGCTGCATTAGCGCGTTGCATAAGTGCGAACAATGCTGATATCAAAACCAACGAGGCGCAGATGAACTTTTTCATGTTCGGTTTCCTCTCAATTTAATTAGGTATAGCCGACGACGGTCGCAGCACCCGTGAATCCGTACGACTGCCACTGGGCAAGATCACTTTCCGGAAACAGCACCCAGTTCAAAGTCGTTGGATTAAAGCCACGGAGAATGCGGGAGGTGCCTGCCGGTTGTGCGCCCGCTGCGGAGTAGAGGTAGCCTTCTACGCCATCAATGACCCAATTAGCGTTCACGATCCACGCGTCACGCTCGGCCTGGCCGGCGGCAATGTAGTGCCTCAGCCTGATTGTGGTGTTGGCAGTATCCGGGTTGACATAGCTCGCGCGGAACAATGGCGTTAGCACCACACCTTGATCATCACGCGGTCGCGTGAACACGCGAATCCTTGCTCGCGGAATGAAATTATCGGTGCCATAGCCTTTTGGAAGCGGAATGGTAATGTTGTCGTAGAAGGAGCTGTAGCCCGCTATGGGGCTGCCTATCGTTGAGAAGGTGCCGTATTGCACATGCTGACCGGATGTCGTCAAGGTGATTGGACCGAGCAGCAATACGGCGGCTCCCATCTGCGGATTGATAGTCTGGAAATAGTCG
>JAYWAQ010000665.1:0-8983 GCA_043782305.1 Burkholderiales bacterium | reverse complement strand
CTGAGCGTTTAGCATTTCGGCGATGAGCGCGAGCATGCTGGTGAACTGCGAGAAGATGAGCATGCTGCGGCCTTCTTCGAGCAGTTCGGGAACGTGTGTGCCGAGCCACTCGAGCTTGGCGGAACCTGCGGTGGCGATGTGTTTTTTTGCGCCGGGAAGTTTGACGAGTCTGGGGTCGCAGCAGACTTGTCGCAGTTTCAACAAGGCGTCAAGGATGTGAATCGTGCTGTTCTTCAAGCCCTTTTTGTCGATGACTTTGCGAATGTCTTCGTGAATCGCGGTGCGCAGCGATTCGTACATATCGGCCTGCGCGGTTTCTAACTCGATCCAGCGCGTGTACTCGGTCTTTGGCGGCAGTTCGGTCAGCACCTGATCACGTCCGCGGCGAAGAATGAAGGCGCGGATTCGTGCCTTTAATTTCTTCATCTGCTCGCTGTCGGCGCGCTGCTCAATTGGATGACGGAAGATGCGATTGAAGCCTTCAAGATCGCCGAGCAAACCGGGAATCAGCACGTTGTAGATCGCCCACAACTCACCCAGATGGTTCTCCATCGGCGTGCCGGTCAGCGCGATGCGTTGATGCGCCTTCAGTGCTTGCGCGGATTGGTAAGTCTTCGCTTTCGCGTTCTTGAGCGTTTGCGCTTCGTCGAAAACAACGACATCCCATTCGATATCCGCAAGCATTTTTTCGTCGCGTTGTAATAACGGGTAGCTCGTTAGAACGATGTCGGCACCGACGAATGCTTTGGCGTTTGAGCTGCGTTCTGCGCCGTGATGGCGATGAATTTTTAGCGACGGGGCGAAGCGCTCGGCTTCGCGTTGCCAGTTGGAAAGAACTGAGGTTGGGGCAATGATGAGGTGGGGTTTGCGCGCAGGCGGTACTTCGACGGACTCAGCGCGAACGGCAACCGGCAGTCCTCGCAATCGATGCAAGTGCGCCAGGGTCTGGACGGTTTTACCGAGACCCATGTCGTCGGCGAGAACCCCACCCATACCCAGCTCATGCAAATGCGTGAGCCACGCCAGGCCGTGATTTTGATAGGGCCGTAGCGTTGCGTTAAATCCATCGGCAACCGTAACCGGAACCAGCTCTGATCCGCTGCGTAAACGCTCGCGCATCGACAACCACGCCGGATGATCGCGTCCGAAATATTGCACGGTATCGTTTGGCAAGTCCGGCATCAGTGCCGCTTGCAGCATGCTGATTTCACCTACGCTGCCACCCTGAAACCATTCGAACACGGGCGTCAAAATCGCGGCGATGCGATCACCGGGAATGCGCACGACTTGCGACGTTTTCACACGATCCGGTACGGGCACGGAGAGAAGCACATACTCAACCGTCGGTAGCGCTTTGAGCCATTGCTCGGGATCACTTTGCGCTGCGATCAGCTTGGCAAGCGCCGGAGCCATGTCGACGCGTTTGCCGTCGACATCAACGCCCAATGACAAGCGGAACCAGCCGTTTTCGTTACCGGGCGAAAGCTCAAGCGACGGCTCGGGAATGTCCTCCATCGAAATTGGAAATCCCGCTTCGATTTCGATGGCGAAGCCCGCCATTTGCGCATCTGCGAGCACCGCCGGACCACGACCGGACCAGTCATGATCCGGCAAACCCCAGAGCGATTCACGCAGCGCCTTGATGTCCTTGGCATAGGCAAGCGACGGCTCAATACGATCCGCCAGATAGAGCAGGCGCGGCATGCGCATTTCCCAGCGCGATTCGACGCGCACGTTGCGCAGGCGTTGGCTCAGTACTTCGCGCCCCACGCGCTCCTGCTCAACCGCGTGTTCGAGGCCGTTCCTTTGATACGGAAGCAGCTTTCCGTCCGGGTAGCGGAACAGCAATTGCACAGCGGGGAACACGCGGCTTTGCAGGCTTGAATTGCGGCCCCAGCCTACCGATACGTCGAACTCGACGAGTGCGAAACGCAATACGGGTGAAGGCACCGCAAGCGGTGCTTCAACGTCACTCACCGTCGGGCAATGTGGAATCGCGTTGAAGTCCGGCAACTCCCGCAGCGCATCGGCAACGAACGCCCATGCGCTGCTGTCATCGCCTTTAAGCGGTGGCAGCGCGACTAGGCGGGCGAGCGTCGTAGCGCTGACATTCGTCAGCAGCGGACGCAGCACGTTGTGCAACGTGTCGATCACCAGCGGTGGGTCTAGCGCAATGATCGGGAGTGTTGATTCGGGATCGCGTCCGAGCGTTTTTGCCCGCAACGCAACGCGCACGCCAAGGGGCGTTTCAATGTCGTCCCAAGCAAGTATCATCGGCTCGGCAGCGGACTGTGTCAAGGCTTCGGCCAGCGTCGGCACCTCGGCAGATTTGAGTGCTTTGGTTCGCGCCTCGGTGTCGGTGAAGCCGCGCGGCGCGATCCACATGCGCTCCGTTTCGAGCGCCATCTTCAGGAGTTGAGTGCCGATCACGCCGTTCAATTGCAGAATCGGGCGTGACGACTGCAAGCCAATCGTGGCCGCCAGCATGCGCAAAATCGGCTCGTCTTCGGGCGCAACATAACTGGGTGTTGCGTGGTTATGGTTAATCCAGCTCAGGGACGCCGCCTGCACGTTGAGCTTTGTCTCGCCGCCTTTCATCTTGCGCGCTTTGGCGATCGTGATTTCGCCTCGCTCGGTGAGCAAATAGGCCACGAAATCGGCGGCGGGTTTTGTGTCGGCGGATGCGCCTTTTTCTCCCGGCGCGGGTTGGTCAAAACCAGCGCGCAGCCAAAGTGACAGATCAGGTGAAAGGCCAGTGCGCAAAGTGGTGGACGCCGGGCCATCCTGCGCCACCGCAGGAGGCGGTGCATAGGACGAGGCACCCTCGCCGATTTCGTCAGCCTGCTCGCCGGTCAGGGTGCCGCTCCTCTGCGGCTGCATGGTCGTCCACAGGTAGGCCAAGCCAGCGCCATGTTTGCAATTGAAGTGCACAGGGCAGGTGCATTCGGCAGCAAAAATGTCGATGCCGAATTCAAAGAACTCCATCTCGACGGTGGTCGTGTACGGTTCGCTATCGGTACCTTTGACCGCAGCAACGAGATGCCACACGCGCTCCTCGTCCATCTGCGCGGACGTGATTTGAATGCGCTTGTCGGTGACGTAATTAATGCCGCGACGAAAACCCTGCTCGCCGAATTCTTTTTCGATATCGATGCGGGCGGATTGCAGATCAAGGGCTTCGCGCTTGGCGCGGGAGGGGGATTGCGACACGCTTTAGTGTGCCTCGTCCCAGTTCGCGCCAACCCCAACGTCCGCCACCAGAGGTACGCGCAGCGTTGCGACGCTCGTCATCTTCTCAGCCACTTCAACTCTCACTTGCGCCAATTCATCCTCCGGCACTTCCAGCACCAATTCATCATGCACCTGCATGATGAGTTTGGTGCGCAGGCCCGAGGTTGCTAGCCATTTGTCCACGGCAATCATCGCGAGTTTGATGAGGTCGGCCGCAGTCCCTTGCATCGGCGCGTTGATCGCGGCGCGCTCAGCGCCAGCGCGCCTTGGGCCGTTGCCACCGTTGATGTCGGTGAGGGTCAGGCGGCGACCGAATACGGTTTCCACGTAGCCATTGGCCCGCGCGGATTCACGAGTCGCCTGCATGTACTCCGCCACGCCGGGGTATCGCGCGAAATACTTGTCGATGAACTGTTGCGCGGCGTTGCGTTCGATGCCAAGCTGCGATGCCAGCCCGAACGCGCCCATGCCGTAAATCAGGCCGAAGTTCACTGCCTTGGTGTAGCGGCGTTGCTCGCTGGTGATCTCCTCAATCGGGAGACTGAAGATGTCGGCAGCAGTGGCTTTGTGGATATCGAGGCCCTTCGCGAACGCGTCCAGCAGCGACGGGTCCTGCGAGATGTGCGCCATGATGCGCAGCTCGATTTGCGAATAGTCGGCAGACACGATCTTGCTGCCCGGCGGTGCGATGAAGGCTTTGCGTATTTCGCGGCCTTGCGGCGTGCGCACCGGGATGTTTTGCAAATTGGGATCGTTGCTCGAAAGGCGTCCAGTGATCGCCGTGGCTTGCCCGTAGTTGGTGTGTACGCGGCCCGTGTTCGGGTTCACCATCTTCGGCAGTTTGTCGGTGTAGGTGCTCTTTAGTTTCGACAGCGAGCGATGTTCGAGCAAGAGTTTCGGCAACGGAAAATCTTCGGCGAGTTCACTCAGAACTTCTTCGTCGGTCGACGGTTGACCCGTTGCGGTTTTGCGCTTGACCGGCATGCCGAGTTTGATGAAAAGAATTTCACCCAGCTGTTTGGGGGAGCCGAGGTTGAACGGCTGGCCGGCGAGTTCATACGCCTTCTGTTCGAGTTCGTTGACCTGTAGCCCAAGTTCATGCGACTGCTTTTGCAGCAGCGCGCCGTCGATCAGCACACCATTACGCTCGATACGCACGAGCACTTCGCGGGTCGGCAGCTCGATGGATTCGTAGATGTACTTGAGCTTGTCGTCCAGTGCGACTTGTGGCCAGATGGCATGATGCAATCGCAACGTGACGTCAGAGTCTTCCGCGCTGTACTCGCTCGCTGCTTCTATGCTCACTTCGTCGAAACCGATTTGCTTCGCTCCCTTGCCCGCAACGTCCTCGAATTTGATCGTCTTCTCGTCAAGAAAACGCATCGCCATCGAGTCCATGTCGTGCGGCTTGTGGCTTTCCAGCACGTAGTCTTCGAGCAGCGTGTCGTGCACGATGCCGCGCACCTGAATGCTGTGATTCAAGAGGACGTGTTCGTCATATTTGGCGTTCTGCGCGAGCTTTAATTTACTCGCGTCTTCGAACCAGGGTTTGAGTCTGGCGAGCGTTGCGTCGAACGGCAATTGCTCCGGCACACCGGGGTAGCGATGCGCGAGCGGGATGTAGACCGCCTCGAACGGCGTCCACGCGAATGACAGTCCGACGATCTTCGCCAGCATCGGTTCGAGCGAGGTGGTTTCGGTGTCGAAACAAGTTAGTTCGGAGGCGTTGAGGGCGGTGATGAGTTCGTCGAGATCGGATTGGGTGAGGATAGTTTTGTACTGGCGGGGTTTCTTCTCGGAGCCCCTCTCCCCCGGAGGGAGAGGGGTTAGGGAGAGGGGGACGGCGGATCTTCCAGTCAGGCTGGCTTTATCTCCACCTTCACCCTCACCCCCAACCCCTCCCCGCTCAAGGGGGAGGGGAGTAGAGCCACGCACTTCATTGGCCATCCCCTTGAACTCAAAACGATCGAAGTAGCCGAGTAACGCCGCGTGATCGGCGGGCGCAAGCACAAGCGAATCAGGCGCATACGACAACGTCAAATCACACTTCACAGTAAGCAGTTGTTTACCTTTCGGCAGCCACTCGAGCGCGTTGCGCAGGTTCTCTCCCACAACGCCGGTGATCTTGTCGGCGTTCGCGACAATCGCATCGAGCGTTGCATGTTCCGTGAGCCATTTCACGGCTGTTTTTGGGCCCACCTTTGGCACACCGGGTACGTTGTCCACGGTGTCACCAATGAGCGTCAGGTAGTCAAGAATTTGCGTGGGCTTTACACCAAATTTTGCAACGACGCCCGCCTCGTCGAGCAGCTCGTTCGACATCGTATTTTTCAGCGTGATATGCGGACTTACGAGTTGCGCGAGGTCTTTGTCACCCGTGGAGACGACACATTCGATGTTCGCCGCTTCCGCCTGACGCGCGAGCGTTCCGATCACGTCATCGGCTTCAACCCCGCTCTCAACAATCAACGGCCAGCCTTGCGCCTTGATGATTTCGTAGAGCGGCGCGATTTGTGGGCGCATGTCATCCGGCATCGGCGAGCGGTTGGCCTTGTACTCGGGATACCAGTCGTCGCGGAACGTTTTGCCCGGCGCGTCGAAGATCACGCCGAAGTAATCCGGCTTCTCTTTATCGACCAACAGCCGCAGCATCGAGAGCACGCCGCGAATCGCACCGGTCGGTTCGCCTGCCTTGGTGCGCAGGTCCGGCAACGCGTGAAAAGCGCGGTAGAGATATGATGAGCCGTCAACAAGAACGAGCTTTTTACGGGAATCAGACATGGCGGCGAATTTTGAGAGCACTAAGGCAAAGATTGAGCAGCTGAAGAGCGCGGTGGGCGACGCTGACTTGACGCCGGGGCAGGAGGCGTGGCGCGCGTTGCAGATTATGTCGGAGTTCGTCTATGCGACCGAGAAGCTGCGCCCGGTTCAGCCCGCCGTGTCGATCTTCGGCTCCGCGCGAATCAAGGCCGACAATCCATGGTACGAGCGCTCCGTCGCCATTGCGCGGTTGCTGTCGGACTCCGGATTCAGCGTCATTTCCGGCGGCGGGCCCGGGATCATGCAGGCGGTCAACGAGGGGGCTTTTGCCGGGAAGAGCCTGTCGATCGGTCTGAATATTCAATTGCCGCATGAGCAGAGCGGCAATGCATTTCAGGATATGGGGATTTCATTCAAGTACTTTTTCAATCGGAAGCTCGCTTTTGTGCGCACGTCGGCGGCTCTGATCTGCATGCCCGGCGGGTTCGGCACGCTCGATGAATTGACCGAGGCGCTGACGCTGATACAGACAGGCAAAGCGCGGGCCATTCCAATCATTCTTGTCGGCAAAGCGTTCTGGGGCGGGCTGCACGACTGGATGCGCGCGACACTCTTGCGCGACAAGTTGATCTCGCCCGGCGATATTGAGCTGATGCAGATCATGGAAGAGCCGCAGGAAATCGTTGATGCAATTTTTGACGCGTATGAGCGCATGGGCTTACGGCCAACGAAAGAAGAGCGGCAGCAGATTTTGGGGATTTAGGTGAAGCCGGTTACGCATCAGCTTTTTCTTGAAAGCGCGCCTGAATACGGGCTATATACGCCTTTATGGGTAAAGTCGATTTATGCCGTAAATGACTGTTTAGCCCCAGTTAAATGGGCGTTTCAGCGAAAAGCTGTAGGTTACAGGCCGTGTTGAACCGTGATGTCGCGCTCGCGAAACGGCTGGCGCAGGAGACTGGCACGCTGCTTCATACACTTCGCCACACGTCAGGCCTTGAAGGGCGCGCGCTGGGAGATGCCGGTGACAATCAGGCGAACGTTTTTTTGCTGCGTGAACTCGCGGCGCATCGGCCCGGTGATGCAGTGCTCTCGGAAGAGTCTCACGATGACCGCTTGCGCTTGAAGTCAACGCGTCTATGGATCATCGATCCGCTGGACGGCACGCGCGAATACAGTGAGCTTCGTGGCGATTGGGCGGTTCACGTCGCGCTGGTAGATCAGGGCGTCGTCATCGCTGCGGCAGTGGCGCAGCCCTCTCGCGGTGAAGTTTTTTCGTCAGTCGCAACGCCAACGCCCGCGTTGTCGAAGCGCGTCATCGTGATCAGTCGCTCGCGCCCGCCCGCCAAAGCGCAAGCCATTGCACAGGCGCTTGACGCAACGCTTGAGCCGATGGGCTCAGCCGGTGTGAAAGCGCTGGCGGTGGTGCGCGGTGAGGCGCTGGCCTATGTGCACGAAGGCGGGCTCAACGAATGGGATGCGGCCGCGCCAATTGGCGTGGCGCTGGCGCACGGGCTGCATGTGTCCGACTTGCAGGGGCAAGCGATTGTGTTCAATCAGCATGATGTGGTGCTGCACGGCGGGCTGGTGCTGTGTCGCCCAGAATGCGCGGCGGCGATTTTGGCGATTACGAAAAATTAGCCTGGGTGGGCACCCCGTGCCCAGCAAGCGGTGGCGAAACAACCAATTTAGCGAAACCATGTAACGGTGGGCGGCCTCTGCCCACCAAAGGGTGGCAAAACAACCCATTCCGCAAAGCAACGCCTCACTTCGCGCGACGAAATACCTGTTCCGTCTTTACGTCGGTGAGCTTCGAATTTGGATCCGAAAGTCTTAGCTCTTCCGCCGAAACCACAACCGATTTTTTTTCCTCAACGCCAGGCAGCCCATGGTTGAGTGCTCCTTCCACTTTTCTGGTGAAGACTTTTGCGGATTCATCCACGCTCCAGATCCCGAATTGCGCCACTAGTCCTTTTGCTGCGGCGGCATATTCTTCGGCCGTTGTCTGGGTGCGGTCTTTCGAGTTCCACTTATTGCGAATCATATCGGCGACCAAATACATGTAATGCCCTCCGGCATCAAGCATCAGAGAGCCTTTCGAAGCGCCAAATACAGGCTTCTTGCTACCGTCAACTGCAACTCTGTCGTAAGAAACAAGCGTCCAAGTTCCAACGAGTTGCTCTTTGAGTAACTCTTGCTGTGCGAAAGCGCTACCAGGCAACGTGAAGAGCGCCGACGCGGCGATTGCCGACAGACTGATGATGTTGCGACGGTTCATGGCGGTGCTTTCTGATCATTGAGCATTGAGTGGCGGACGGTACGTCCTGCGAAATCCGCTTCAGGTTCAAGGGTCAGTTGATGTTCTAGACGAAGTCAGCATCCACCCTTAAACCAGTAATCACTCTACTCAGCCTCCTCGTTGCCTGAGGGCGAGCGTACGGTTACTGGCAGGCTGTCGACCTCCGGCGAGCATTATTGGGTCTAGGCAGCGGTTCGATGAGCCGACGGCGTTCGCATGTCTAAGCTTGGCTCAAGCTGTGTGTACCGCCTACCGCGCCTGTCTCTCCAGAGACACCTCCCAAGTGATTGATTTTTGCGAACCGGGATTGGTGGGCACTGGGTGTCTACCCTACAAAAAATCTGCGTCAATCGTCCAACACTGCGCGCAACCCATCGAGTACGTGCGCTACTAAATCAGCAGGTGCTTTCTCAACCAGCTTTGCAAGCCGCGCTTGCCAATCAAGCGCTTTGATTTGGTGGGTGTGGATTGAGCCATCGGTGCGCAGCCCCGTGCCCATGAGGGAAATCAACAGTCCGCCCGAACGCGCGGCATCCGCGCTACCGCCCGAAATGGGGCAGACCCAGGCGAGCTTCATTCGCGCATTGAAGGCACGCGGCGAAACAACCATGCAAAAATGCGGCCCCTTCATTTCATGCCCTGATGAGGGGTCGAATTGGAGGTGCAATATGTCGCCACGATCCGGTGTCACAG
>JAYWAQ010000664.1:0-3249 GCA_043782305.1 Burkholderiales bacterium | reverse complement strand
CATGGAATTTTTCCGCTTCAAGCGCGACTTGCCTTTCATGAAATATGCGTTGATTTTCAACGCAATTTCGCTCATCACTTTTCTCATCGCCGTCGGCGCGCTTTTTTCAAAAGGTTTGCACCAAGGGATCGACTTCACTGGTGGCACCGTTGCCGAGTTGCGCTATGCCAAGTCGACCGAACTTGATCCGATTCGCAAAGCCATAGAACAATTGAAAACTGGCGAGGCGACCGTCCAGCACTTTGGCACGCCCTCTGATGTGCTGGTGAGAATTCCACTCGTCCCGGAAACGAATGACGAGGCACGCAAGATTGCTGTGTCCGTCCTTTGCGGTGCGAACCCCGTGGTCGTTGATGCCAAGGACGGGAAGGTCTGCGGCACGGGTGACAATCGAATTAAGGTTGAGCGCTCCGTTAACAATTTGGTAGCGGACGCGTTATTTACGACAGCCTGCGGTCAGCGTGCCTTGAACTCCGAGCGAACGAAGTGCGGCAGCGGTGTAGACGAGGTGCAACTTAAACGCGTGGAGTTTGTTGGCCCACAAGTCGGCAAAGAGCTCTTTGAAAGCGGTGCGCTCGCGATGCTTCTCGTGATCGCAGGCATCATGGGCTACCTCGCGATCCGCTTTGAATGGCGCTTCGCCGTCGCCGCAATCATCGCCAACCTGCACGACATCATCATCATCCTGGGCCTCTTCGCCATCTTCGGCTGGGAGTTCAATTTGCCGGTGTTGGCTGGTGTGCTCGCGATCCTCGGCTATTCGGTGAACGAGTCCGTGGTGATCGCCGACCGGGTGCGCGAAAACTTCAGGAAGATGCGCAAAGCGAGTGTCGATCACGTCATCGACAACGCGATTACCAGCACGATCAGTCGCACGATCATCACGCACGGCTCGACGCAAATCATGGTGCTCTCGATGCTGTTCTTCGGTGGTGAAACGCTGCACTACTTCGCGCTCGCACTCACCATTGGTATCTGCTTCGGCATCTACTCGTCCGTGCTCGTGATGGCGCCGCTCGTTCGCTGGTTGGGTGTGTCGCGCGAGAATCTGGTGAAGCCTGAAGGCCCTCCGAAAGACCCGCTGGAAGCAGAAAAGATTCTGGCGTGATCGGCGAGATCTTTGCGTTTTTCACAACGCTAGACGTACAACTCACGACGCTCGCCCAGAACTCGCCGTATCTCTTTTACGGCGTGCTGGCAACGATCATTTTTGTGGAAGCGGGTATCGTGCTGTTTCCGATTCTGCCGGGTGACTCGATGTTGTTTGTTGCTGGCGCGATTGTCGCGCTGGCCGGACTCAATTTGCACGGTCTGGTGGCGCTGTTAATTGCCGCTGCGATCATCGGCAATTCGATCAACTACGCGACTGGTCGCTACTTCGGCGAACGCGCTTTCGCGAACAAGAACTCGCGCATCTTTAAGCCAATTTATCTGGAGCGCACGCGTGCCTTCTACGACAAATACGGCCCCACCTCGATCATCCTCGCGCGCTTCGTGCCCATCGTGCGCACCTTTGTGCCCTTCCTCGCGGGCGTGGCCCCCATGCGCTACCCGATATTCCTGATGAACAACATCATCGGCGGCGTCCTCTGGATCGCGTCCCTCGTCTACGCGGGCTATTGGTTCGGCAACGTGCCTTGGGTCAAGAAGAACCTGAGCCTGCTCGTAATCGGCATCGTGCTCGTCTCGGTGCTGCCTGTAGCGATCAAGGTGTTTCAGGAGTGGCGGAGCGCGCGGAAGTAATCTGTGCTGCGACCCTTCGCCGGGTTACTCCACAATGGTAGAAATCACATCCATCGGCTTCCGCGAAATCGCCGGAACGGTTGCGTCCTCCGCCGGGTAGCCGACCACCAATATCAGGTACGGCGCTTCGTGCTCGGGGCGCTTCAGGATTTCATTCAAGAACTTCATCGGCGCGGGTGTGTGCGTGAGCGACACGAGTCCTGCGTGATGCACGGCGGTGATCAGCATGCCCATCGCGATACCGACGCTCTCGGGGGTGTAATAGTGCTTGACGCGTTCGCCGTTTTCGTCGATACCGTAGCGCTGGCCGAAGACAACGATCAGCCAGGGCGCGGTTTCGAGAAATGGTTTGTGCTCGTCGGTGCCCAGATGCGCCAACGCGCCTAACCATTCCTCACCAGCGCGTTTGTTGAGATAGAACTCGCGCTCTTCGGCTTCGGCGGCGATTCGAATTTCGCGCTTCACCTCCGCATTGCTCACAGCCACGAAGTGCCAGGGTTGCTGGTTGGCGCCAGACGGCGCGCTGCCCGCCGCACGGATCACGTTTTCGATGATGTCTCGCGGCACGGCACGATCCGAGAAATCGCGGACTGAGCGGCGCAGATGCATGCGGTCAGCGAACTTTTGCGCGCGTGCCCTGATCTCGTCGACGGGGCGCTCGACGTAGGTTGCGAGCGGGAGGCGAGGATGTTCTTTCATGCGCAAAAGAATAGCGCAGAGCACACATGGTGCGATGAGATCGCACCCTACCGACCGTTACACGCGCTGTCTGCCGCTACCAGTCACTGTGACTTCACCACGCTCGTGCTCGACGGCGCGCAGGCGACTCTGCGACAGCACGCCAGCACTTTCAAGAATCGGGTATGCGACGGAGCAGAAGTGCGAGTTGATGCGTTTCAGGTCACGCATCAAGTCGAGATGCAGCGAACTGGTTTCGATGCTTTGCACGGTCTGGTCGGCGAGGCGTCCGAGGTGCTTGTCGTAGTTGACCAGTTCGAGTTCGCGGAACTTTACTTTTTCTGCGATCAGCAGCTGAGCGTCGTTGACATCGTTGTTGATGAAAACGTTCATCGCGAGGCGCAGATTCGAGACCAGGCGCATGTGCAGATCGCAAAGCTCCTGCTTGCCAGCTTCCGAGAAATTGCGATTGCGGTCGATGTTTTTGTGTACGACGTCGTTACCGCTTTTTTCGATGATGTCACCGACCTGTTCGAGGTTGATGGTAAACGAAATGATGTCGGTCCAGCGACGGCTTTCGCGGTCACCCATCGGCGTGCGGCTCACCTGCGTGAGATAGAACTTCACTTGTTTGTAGAGCGAATCGACCACATCGTCCAGGCGGCGAATTTCGTCCGCCGATGCGCGATGGTTGTCCCGCATCAAACGGCCGAGTGCGGACAGCATCTGTTCGACAAAATCGCCGATGCGCAGTGCCTCGCGCGCGGCGCACGTGAGCGCGAGCGACGGCGTGGGCAATGCATGCGGATCGAGATGTTTGGCCCGGCT
>JAYWAQ010000663.1:0-8995 GCA_043782305.1 Burkholderiales bacterium | reverse complement strand
CCCCGGATCGCGCGCGTCCTGCAAGTTCCAGTCGCCGCGATGGGTGTGTTCGTTGAAATTGTCGAACTTGTCAGCGTAGGTCAGTCCGTCAAGCCCCGTGACATGCACGCGATCTGCGTCGGCAACGCGGAAATACGTGTGCAGCGCCTGGGTGAAACGCACCGTTTCCTTGCTCAAATTCACCGTCGTTAGCGCCTGTTCCAGTGCGCGCCCGATGCGCATCGTGAGGATCACATTCATCGGCACTTCGGGCACTTCCGGCCCGGCGAGCGCGAGCACGATTTCGCCCTCAGCGGTTCGTTCGGCATGCGTTACCTGCCATTGCATCGTGCGCACAAAGCCGTGCTGTGGCGCGTCCGGCGGCTGTCCCTGCTTCGCGAAGTACGGCCAGCAGACGGGGATTCCACCGCGAATCGGATCCGGCGGACGCTTGCTGATCGGAGAAATCCAAAGTAAATCGTCAAATCCCGTCGGCGCGAATGACAGTACATGACCGCCGAACAAACTGATCGCAGCCTTCGAAAACGGCGTCGTGACCAGAAGTGCCGGGTAGCCCTGAAATTCGCCGAAGCGCAGGCCGGGAATGGAATTCGTCATTGCGTATCAGCTTTGAGGTGTAATCGTCATTATATTGGGGCTGAAAGAGCAAAAGGCAAATAGTCGACTTTTGCCGTTTTAGGAATCTAACCCATGAGTAGCGGTATTTCTTTGAAAAAGCTGTTAATTCAGACTATCCCTCCATCCACGATAAACGCCTGCCCCGCGCAACCCCGCGCATCGTCACTCGCCAGCCACAGCGCCATGGCCACCACATCATCCGCGTCGAGCCGGAATTTCAGCGCCTGATTGTCGAGAAACTGCTTTTCAAGCTCGGGTGTGACCACCTGCGCCAACTGCTTCGGCGTCACGATGGCGCCGGGCACGATGCAGTTCACGCGGATGCCGCGCGGCCCGAGCTCTTGTGCAAGCGTGCGCGTGAGCCCGTGAATGGCGGCCTTGCTCGTCGTGTAGCTCACGAAGCCGGGGCGTCGCCGCATCCAGCTGACCGACCCCGTCGTGATGATCGATCCGCCATCCGGCATCAGGCGCGCTGCGGCCTGTGCGCCAAACACTTGCGGCCGCAAATTGATCGCCTGATTGTTGTCCCAGAATTCGGGGGTGAGCTCATCAAAGGCGTGGCGCACGTCGTTGGCGGCGTTGCCGATGTACACGTCGAGATGCCCGCCCAGCGCTTTCGCCGCGTCGGTGATCGTGCGCTGCAGGGCAGGAACGTCGCGGATGTCGCAACTGAAATAGCGCAGCCGTTCCTTCGCTTTCAACCGTACTTTCAGCTCGTTAGCCGCAGCATCGTCGATGTCGAGAAATCCGACCAGCGACCCCTGTGCAATGAACGCTTCAACCAGGGCTGCGCCAATGCCGGTTGCACCGCCCGTAATGAAGATGTGTTTTGCGCGAAGGGATGGGTAAATGTTGGTGAGGCGAGTCATGGTTATCCAGCGTAGCGTGGTTCAAGAATGCCGGGCGCATGGTGACTGCGCATTCGGACCGCGAAGAGCCCACCGGCCTGTGGCTTTGCGGCCAGCTCAACGTCCGTCATGCGTGTTCTGGCGGTTGTTATGTAGAGCGTTTGCAAGTCGTCGCCAGCGAAGGTGCAGCAGGTAATATTTGGAACGGGCAATTCAATCACCGCAAGCAATTCGCCTTTTGGCGAGATTTTTTCGACACGCCCACCCGCGAAAATCGCGATGTAGACGTTACCTTCCGCATCGACGCAAGCCCCGTCCGGGCGCCCTTTCGGCGGGTCGAACGTGCGCAGCACGCGACGATTGCTGACCACGGCATCATCGATATCGTAATCAAACGCCCAGAGCACGTGGTTCGGGGTGTCAGCGAGCGTGAATGTCGTGTTGTCCAGCGAAAAGGTGATGCCGTTGGAAAGCACCACTGGATTGGCTTTCGCGCTGAAACGACCATCAGTTTCCAGGCAATAAACGGTTGCGCCCGCTTTGTCGCGCGGCTCCCACATCGTGCCCGCCCAGAAGCGCCCGACCGCGTCGCAACGACCGTCGTTGAAGCGTGCTTTGGCTGGGTCGTAGTCCGGACTGGTGAGCAAGGTAATGTCGCCGCCAAAGCCTTCGATGCGCGCGTAACCCGACCGCATTCCCGCGATAAATCCACCGCGCTCGTCCTGCGCAAAACAACCCATTTCCTGCGGCAAATCCACGTTATCGTCGCGCCCGCTGGCGGGGTCATAACGATGCATTTTCTTGCCTGGGATATCGATCCAGTAGATGAGGCGATCGCGCGCGTCCCAGCGAATGCATTCGCCCAGCGTGGCGCGAGCGTCCAGCGCCAGTCCGGCTTTGAGAATCTCAGTCATATAGATGATCTAGATGATATATATGTTTGCAACAATCTTATGATATTCTCGCAATTCGCTGACGGAGGAGCACTGTAAGCGTGGACACTACAAAGAAAACCATTGAATCCCTGCGCAGCCAGCGCTGGCTTGCCGGCGACAGCATGCGCACGTTTTCGCATCGAGCGCGGCTGGCCCAGACGGGCTGGAATCGGTCTGATTTCATGGGCCGCCCGGTGATTGGGATCATCAATACGTGGAGTGACATTTCGACCTGCCACTCGCATCTGCGTGAACGCGCCCAGAAGGTGCGCGAGGGCGTGCTGCGTGCCGGAGGCTGGCCGATTGAGCTGCCCGCGATGAGCCTGGGCGAAGTGTGGGTCAAGCCGACGACCATGCTCTACCGCAATTTTCTGGCAATGGAAACGGAGGAGCTGATCCGGTCGCATCCGATTGACGGCGTGGTGCTCATGGGCGGGTGTGACAAGACGACGCCCGGGCTTTTGATGGGCGCGTTCTCGATGAATCTGCCCGCGATCTTCATTCCAGCCGGCGCGTCCTCAAACGCATCGTTCAAGGGCCAAAAAGTTGGCACCGGAACGCACACAATGAAGTTCTGGAACGAGCGCCGCGCCGGTCAGATGGCGGACGACGACTGGCAGGAACTGGAGAGCTGCATGACACGCAGCCCCGGCACCTGCAACACGGCGGGCACGGCGACGACGATGACGGCGGTGGCCGAAGTGCTCGGTTTTTCGCTACCCGGCGCGCAGTCGATCCCGGCGATGGATTCGCACCATCCGCGCATGTGTTCGCAGGTGGGCGAGCGCATCGTGGCGATGGTAATGGAGGACTTGAAGCCGACCGACATTTGCGTGGAGGCGAGCTTTCATAATGCCGTGAAGACCGTGCTCGCCATTGGCGGCTCTACCAATGCCGTGGTGCACTTGCCCGCGATGGCGGGACGGCTTGGCATCAAGCTGCCGCTCAATGTCTGGGAGCGCTACAACCAGCAAATTCCAGTGCTAGCGAACATCATGCCTGCGGGCGATGCGCTGATGGAGGATTTCTTCTTCGCGGGAGGTCTGTGCGGGCTGCTGAAACGCATTGGGGCGCATCTCGATACGAAAACGGGCAACGTGAACGGCAAGTCGCTCGCCGAAAACATCGCCACCGCGCAAGTCTTCAACGATGACGTGATTCGTCCGCTCGACAATCCCGTGTCGAAGCAGGCAATAGCGGTCGTCACTGGCAATCTTGCGCCGCGCGGCGCAGTGATGAAGCCATCCGCCGCATCAAAGCATCTGCTGCAACACACGGGTCCCGCCGTCGTATTCGAGAATTTCGCCGACATGCAGGCACGGATCGACTCGCCTGATTTGAATGTGACGAAAGATTCAATCCTGGTGCTCAAAAACGTCGGCCCGGTCGGCGCGCCGGGCATGCCGGAAGCGGGCAATCTGCCGATACCGAAGAAGCTTCTGGCCGAAGGAGTGCGCGACATGGTTCGCATCTCGGACGCGCGCATGAGCGGTACGCACTACGGCACGTGCGTGCTGCATGTCTGCCCGGAAGCCGCAGTGGGCGGGCCACTGGCGCTGGTGCGCGAAGGTGACATGATTGCGCTCGACGTCGCTGCACGCAGCATTACGCTGCAAGTCTCGGCCGAAGAACTTGATGGCCGCCAGGCCGAATGGACGCTCGCCAAACCGGCGACTCTACGCTACAACCGCAGCTACGCCGCGCTATATCAGCAGCATGTGACTCAGGCCGATGAAGGCGCAGATTTCGATTTTCTTCAAGGCAATGAGCCGCTGCCAGAGCCCACCATTTTTTGATCGCCAAGATGTCTCTACACAATATGTTTAAGCATGCGCTTTTGAAGCGCGAGCGGCTGGTCGGGGCGTGGTTCATGTCGGCCTCAACAGTCATGGCCGAGGTCATCGCCAATGCGGGCTATGACTTTATGGTCATCGATATCGAGCACTCGACAGCCAATACGCATGACCTGCACGCCTTGCTGCAAGCGACAGCCGAAAGCAAGACGGCGGTGGTCGTACGCATGTCGTCGCACGACAAAATACAGGTCAAATTCGCACTGGATCTCGGCGCGCTATCGCTCTATTTCCCGATGGTCAATACGGTCGACGAAGCAGTTGCGCTGGCGCGAGCATGCCGATATCCGCCGTTCGGTGATCGTGGATTCGCGCGCATGCACCGTGCGAGCCGCTACAACACTATCCCCGATTACTTCGAACGTATCAATCAGGAAGTCTGCGTCATCGCCCAGCTTGAAACGCCGCAGGCGATGGGCAACGCACTGCAGATCGCGGGTGTGCCAGGTATAGACGGACTGTTCGTGGGGCCGGGCGATCTCTCGATTGCGCTGGGTCACGGGGGTGATGTGACGCATCCACAGGTGAAAGAGATGATGGCTGAAGTGGGCGGCTCTTGCCGTCGCGCGGGCGTTCCGCTGGGGACCGTTTTGCCATCGCCCGAAATGGTTAGCTGGGCCTACTCAGTGGGCTACAACTTCGTGTCGCACGCCAGTGATATTGGCCTTCTGATGACCAGCGCCAGGGCTGGCATCGCACGCATTCGTCAGCTCTCGTCGGATACGCCGATGAGTGATACGCCAACACAAACCGCCGCAACTTCTGCGTACTAGTTTCAGCTCTGTTTTCAATTATGGATTTCACACAATTTGATCGCCTGATTTCGCTCAAACCCAGTGCCGCTGCGCCGCAGGAAGTCACGGCAATTTCGCTTGTCGGCTCACATGTTACGTTCTCTTTAGCGAGTTGCGGCAAAGGTATTTTTCGCCTGCGCATGAACCCTATTGTCAAGCCGGACTACGGTCTGGCGTCGGTAAAAACTGACGATGCAGCGACTTTCCAGCAAGGCGATTCGTCTCTTTCGATCTCGGCGGGCGGCGCGACGATGGCGCTATCGAGTGACGCCACCCATGCGCTCAGCTTTCATTTGCAGTACAAAGGGAAAACGCTCCTCACCAGCATCACCGACGAGCAGTTTCGCGGTATGGCGAAGCCACTGGAAGCGACGCGTATCGCTTCGTTTGCGGTGACAGAGACGCAAGCGATAGCGTCATTCGCCTTGTCCTCAGATACACCAGTTTATGGCCTTGGCGAGAAGGGCACGGCGCTCAACAAACGTGGCCAGCTCGTTAACTCGCGCGTTGAAGACGCGCTCGGCGTCAACACCGATCTGAGCTACAAAAACACGCCATTCGCCTGGGCGATCACGCCGAATGGCTGCTGGGGGATCCTGACTCACACGACAGTCGATGTGGCGCATGGCGTGGGCTATGCGCAGTGGAGTAACCGCAGTTATGTCATCGTCGCCGAAGAACCGCAGCTTGATCTGTTTTTCTTCGTCGCCGATACGCCTGCGCAAATTGTGTCGCTTTATCACCAGATCACTGGCAAGCCGGAGAATGTTCCGCTATGGTCGCTCGGCGTGTGGATCAGCCGTGCCTACTATCGCGACGAAGAGGACACGCTGAAGACTGCGCGCGAATTTCGTGATCGGCAATTCCCGGTGGATGTCATCACGTTCGACGGCCGCGCCTGGCAGGACACGCCAACGCGGTTCCATTTCAACTTTGATCCCTCGCGCTACCCTGATCCGCTGCGCGTTACGAATGAACTTAAAGCGCTCGACTACAAGGTCTGCTGCTGGGAGTATCCGCTTGTATCCATCCATCATCCAGAGTACCGAACTTACGAACAGAGCGGCTATTTCCTGAAAAAGTCCGACGGTAGTGAGTTGATCTACGAATGGGATACGGGAAAGAAGACGACGCCGTTCGGGCCAACACTGACGCCGCTGCCGCCGTCCGGACTCGTTGATTTCACCAACCCTGCCGCCTATGCGTGGTGGCGTGACGAGCACAAGAAATTGTGGGCACTGGGTGTCGACACCATCAAATCCGACTTTGGCGAACAGGTGCCCGCTGATTCGCTCGCCCACAACGGGGACACCGGGGATCGCGTTCACAACGTGAATGCACAGCTCTACAACCGCTGCGTGTATGAGGCCTCGCGTAACGCATACGGCGACGAAGCGTGTGTGTGGGGACGCGCTGGCTGGATTGGCACGCAGCGTCATCCGCTGCAATGGGGCGGCGACCCCCAGAGCGACTGGGAAGGCCTTGCTGCGAGTGTTCGTGCAGGGCTCAATCACGGACATTCCGGTTCGCCATTTCATGCGACCGATGCGGGTGGTTTCTACGGCGCGACACAGCCCGAGCCTGCGCTGTATCTGCGCTGGGTGCAAGCCGCAGTATTCGCCTCGCACATCCGCATTCACGGCATCGGCGCGCGCGAGCCCTGGTGCTTTGGACGGGACGTCGAACGCATCGCACGCGATTTTTTTGAGATTCGCTACAAGCTCCTGCCTTATTTGCGCAGCGCTTGCGATCTTGCCGTGAAGACGGGCCTGCCGGTAATGCGATCAATGGCGCTGATGCATCCGGATGATCGCGTGGCGCGAGGTTTTGAGCAGCAGTTTTATTGCGGGCCGCACCTGATCGTGATGCCCGTCCTTAATCGTGACGGCGACGTCGAAGGCTATTTACCAGAACACGACGGTGGCTGGTACGAACTTTGGAGTGGCCTGCATGTGGATGGTGGCGAGGTCATCACGTTGAACTACGATCTGGAGCGTATTCCGGTGTTCGTGAAGGCGGGCACCGCTTTGCCGATTGGGCCGGTGGTGCAATCAACGCGACCACTTGAAGGCCTGACTCCCGTCGTAGCGGTTGCCGAATTCGGCGCGCCCGGAAAGCAGGGCTTTGCCGTGTGCGCGCGCGGTGCTGCGCTCGCTCAGGAAGGCAAATCCTGGCGCAGTTATGGGCAAAAGATCATGAATGTAAGGCGGTTTGCGTGAACTATCGACGACTCCTGACCAGATTGTGTCGCACGACGTTCGTAGTGAGATTCGAAGATCGTTATGGCTAACGTCCAGCTCAGGCAGGTTGTCAAACGCTTTGGCGATACCGAGGTCATCCATGGCATCGATCTCGAAATTCGTTCCGGCGAATTCGTGGTCTTTGTGGGGCCATCGGGCTGCGGGAAGTCCACCCTGCTGCGCATGATCGCGGGGCTTGAGACAACCACCAGCGGCGATATAGAAATTGGCGAGACGCGGGTCAACGACGCACCGCCTCGCGCCCGCGACATCGCCATGGTGTTCCAGGATTACGCACTCTATCCGCACAAAAGCGTGTTTGAGAACATGGCGTTCGGGTTGCGCTTGAGGAAGACGTCCGAGGACGAGATCAAGCGCCGCGTAGGTGATGCGGCGGCCATTCTGCGCATCGAGCACCTGCTGGATCGCAAGCCTCGACAGCTCTCGGGTGGACAGCGGCAGCGGGTTGCGATGGGACGAGCGATTGTGCGCGACCCAAAAGCGTTTTTGTTTGATGAACCGCTGTCGAATCTGGACGCGCAACTCCGAAACGAAATGCGCACAGAAATCAAGAAACTGCATTTGCGCCTGGGCAAGACCATCATCTACGTGACGCATGACCAGGTGGAGGCCATGACACTGGCCGATCGCATCGCAGTGTTGTCTGGCGGCAAAGTCATTCAATACGACACGCCCGACGAGATTTACAACCGTCCCGCAGCAAAATTTGTGGCGGGTTTCACCGGCTCACCAGCGATGAATTTTGCGTCCGCCGAAATTGCCGGCGACGGCGCGTCTGCGGTGGTGGGCGACGTGTCCGTCGTGCTTCCGGAAAATCTGCGCGCGGCGAGTGCTGCCTACCGTGGCAAGTCTGTTGTTTTAGGCATCCGGCCAGAGGACATTTCAGTCGATCGCTCGGCAACTGTCGAATGCACCCTCGCTCCTGCCAGAGTGGTGGTGACCGAGCCGCTCGGTGCCGAGACGCTCGTCACTCTCAGCATCGGCGGAGCGGAGCTGGTTGCCCGCGCCCGACCCGATGTCAGCCTGCATGCGGGCGATAGCGTTCAGGCACAACTCGCTTCGGCGAAATTACATCTTTTCGATGTGCAATCCGGCGTGGCGATTCGATAGTCCGTTGACACAAGTACAAACAAGGAGGTTTAAATGAAACTGAAAAAAGCACTGCTCGCTGCCGCGTTGATGGTAGTTACAGCCACGGTAGCGGCACAAAACATTCGCGTGTTTTCAGGGGGAGCCAGTCAGCGCCCCGATTTGATGCGCAAACTGTTTGACGAGTTCGAGAAGAAGAACCCGGGCTCGAAGATCGAAATGGAAACAGGCGGCGCGACCTCTGAAGCACAGCGCCAATACCTGTCGACAGTGTTAAATGCGAAAGACAGCGCGATTGATGTGTACATGATCGACATCGTCAACCCGATGCAATACGCGCGTGCAGGCTGGCTTGAGCCGCTTGACAGCTACCTCGGAGCTGAGGCGGGATCGCTGATGAAAAACTATCTGCCGGCCTACGCCAGTGCGGACGTGGTAGATGGCAAGATCGTTGCACTGCCTGCTTTTGCAGACGCACAGTTTTTATACTACCGCAAAGATCTCTTCGAGAAGTACGGCGTCAAATCACCCACGACCTGGGACGAATTGGCAGCCGGCCTCAAGAAAATTCTCGATGGCGAGAAGAACGCCGGAATG
>JAYWAQ010000662.1:0-3252 GCA_043782305.1 Burkholderiales bacterium | reverse complement strand
GGTGCCGAAGTCGCGCACGATGACGCCGCGCTTTTCGAGCTCAGCCGATAAGGCGGTCTTCAGTTCCAGACCCGCGTGATCGGCGGCTATTCCCAGCGGTTTTGTCATGATTGGTTCCCAATAAAATTTGTGCAGTGTTGTTGCTACCGAAGCTGAACGATTAAGACAGCACGTCGGCATATTTTCGCTGCACCAAGTGTACGGCGACAGCGCTGCTTAAAGCGCAACCGATTCGTGCCATGGAACGATGCGCCATCAGAGGCAGCGGGTCAGCAAATAGTCGCGCGAGTGTTACGGAGCGGCCACCGTCGGTGACCGCGATCGGGCGAGCCAAAGAATCAAGCCTCGCGATGCACGCGCATCGACATTACAATCGAGATTCTTACTGCCCGGGCGATTCGTCCGCCTTTGTTGAGAATCCTCTGTGTCAACAAAACAAGAATTGAGAGGCGCCAATAGTAGGAACGAAGCTGATCGGTTTCGGCTGATTTTCGACACTACGTTTCAGTTCATTGGTTTGCTGCAACCCAATGGCGTGATGCTCGAAGTCAACGCTCCGGCGCTCGCCTGGATTCAGTCTGCGCGCGAGGCAGTCATCGAGAAGCCCGTTTGGGATACGCCGTGGTGGGCAAACGCAGGTGAGGCTGTGCTCACGCGCCTCAAGGACGCGGTCGCGTTAGCGGCGAAAGGTGAATTCGTCCGGTACGACGTAACCTTGCCGGCCCTTGATGGGTCGCAACACACTTTCGATTTTTCGCTGACACCTATCGCGGACGGTGGCGGGTCGGTAATTTATCTCGTCGCCGAGGGGCGTGACATCACTGAACTGAAGCGTCTGGAGCACGCGCTTCGCGAGGCTAATCGGGAGCTTCTGCAGGCGCAAGAGCAGAGTCGGCAGCTGGCCATCACGGATGCGCTTAGCGGTCTGTATAACCGCCGCGGCTTTTTCATCATTGCCGAGCAGCATCGGCTTCTTGGCGTAAGCTCAAAAACGAGAGCACTGTTGATGTTCGCCGACATCGATAGCCTGAAGCAGGCCAACGACGATTATGGCCACGAACTGGGCGATGCGTTGATTGCGCTTGCAGCAAAAGCACTTTCCCAAACCTTCCGCGCGAGTGATTTGGTGGCGCGCCTGGGAGGTGATGAGTTTGCGGTGTTGGCATCGCTATCGGCGAAAGACTCGACTCCCGCGCTCGCCGAGCGTCTCGCGAAGCGGCTTGACACGCTTAACGATGAGGCGCGGTTCCCAGTACCATTGCGATTGAGCTTCGGATTGCACGAATTTGAATGGACTGAAGACCTCGACCTTGAAACTCGTGTGGCGCAAGCGGACGCAGCGATGTACGCACAAAAGCGAAGTCGCGCGTCGGGACGCATCAAAACTTGACCCATTGATCGGATTCGGCTGATTGATGGGCCACGCATCGCAGACGCATCAAGCGCAGGTGGCGCGCGTCGCTTGAAGTTGCGCTGCCACGGCCCGACTATAGACCGAGACGCCACGGCAGGTTGCCGCGACGATGTCAGCGAACTTAAATTAAGCAAATTAACTTGCCATTCGTCCGCGAGCTCGAAAATCCCTGCACTACAGTTGCGATCGAATTGGACGAATTACTTTTCCCAAAAGCTTTTCTTTCCAGGGACGTTCCACCCAAAGCGAGTACGTGTACCGACGAGCTCTTTTTAGATCGTCGTCAAAGACCGATGTCATCTGCGCTGCAAAAGGGCGGTCATAAACATTCATGCTCGCCTCATCGTTGAGTCGGAAAGAACGCAGGTCGAAGTTGGTCGATCCAACCGACACCATTTCGCCGTCTACGATCATCATTTTGTTGTGCATCATGGTCGGCAAATACTCGTAAATTTCGATACCCGCCTTGAGCAGTTCGCCCCATTGCTCCCTTGATGCAAGCCGGACAGTTTCGGAGTCGATGTGTTCGCCCGGCAAGAGCAGCCTGATCTTTACGCCACGTGCGGCTGCCGCGAGCAACGCTTTGACACTTAATTCATCTGGCACAAAGTAAGCCGACTGCAAATCGATTTGCTTTGCCGCGGCCGCTATGGCCATCAAGTACATGAGCTGCATGCTGTCGCTGCCGCCCGTCGGCGAGCTGACGAACAAATGCGCCTTCGTAGCTCCCGTGCTTTTCACCGACGGGAAGTAGCGCTCGCCATTGAGCACCTCACCCGTAGCCTTGATCCAGTTGTCGTTGAACGCAGCCTGAAATTGCGCGACGACAGGCCCCGTCGCCTTGAAATGCATATCCCGCCAGTGGTCGGGATCCTCCGCGTTTCCGCTCCATTGGTCTGCAATGCCGACGCCACCGGTAAAAGCCGTCAGTCCATCAACCACGAGGAGCTTTCGATGCGTACGGTTATTCATGCGCACGACGTTGTACCAGCGAAGAGGACGAAACTGGTGGACTTTCACCCCCGCCTGTCGAATCGTGTCCAGAAGCTCTTGCTCCATTTTCAAGCCCCCGACCCAGTCAATCAGAACATGGACCTGTATCCCCGCTTTAGCTCGCTCCGCAAGTGCGTCGGCAAATTCACGGCCGATTGCGCCTGACCAGTAGATGTAGGTTTCAAATGAAATGGTGGTTTGCGCGCTTCGCACAGCGCTGAGCATTGACGGAAAAATTTCTTTGCCGTTTTTCAGCGCCTCGACGCGATTGCCGTCAACGATGGTCGGGCCGAGCATGACTGACATCTCTCGACGGAACTGCTCGTCCGCGACGGCGTAACGATGTTCAAGCTTGCGATCGATCTGCTTCTCTGGTGTCAAGAAATTCATCGCCAACACCACCGCTATCGCGTTGAGGACTACTGAAATTAGCGCGATTTTCATTGTTCTTCCCCTGCGCAGTATTCGGCAAATGTGATCAAAATAAGACGGCACCTGTGGCGCTGGATGCCAAAGGTGCCGGCTGCCAGCTTGTAAACGAACTGGCGTCTTGCGGAAGCTGCTTTTTTATAGAAACGAAGCTACTCCCAATACTGCTGGATTCGTTTCGCCACCTGTACGCAATGTATCGTGAGTTACCCGATTTGCCGGTCATCGGACCGTGCTAATCGGCGGGCACAGCCGGAGTATTGTCGGCAGAGGTGCCGCTCGAGGCCGGCGCTTGCAGAATTACTTACGGTTGAACAGCGTGCCCAACCGTAAACTCTGATCGCTACCGGCCGTCGTGGTCCGAGTCGCCTGGAATGGCTGACTCGACCCGGTTCCAAGCCGCTCTCGATGCGCTG
>JAYWAQ010000661.1:0-3255 GCA_043782305.1 Burkholderiales bacterium | reverse complement strand
GCACCTCGCTCGTTGCAATGTTCTGACTGATCGCTTGCGCATCGCTACCTGACGGCACGTTCAACGTGACACCGGATCGCAGTCGGTTGATGTTTCCGCCAATGAACGCGCCTGGGTTGGCGCGCTGGATGGCGATCATCAATTGTTCAATGGTGACGCCGGACGCGAGATTGCGCCCCGCGATACCGGAAAGCGTGTCTCCCGATTTGACTGTGTAGGCGCTGCCATCACTGCGTGCCGTAGGGGTGTTGGAAGTCGATGGTGCGGCTGTTACGGGTGTACTCGGCCTGTTTGCGGGAGCGGCTTGCGGTGCGGGGGCAGCACGCGGTGGCATCGTCGGCACCGACGGCTGTGTCGGTTCGACAGACTGCGCGACCGAAGAGCCCGGCGGATCCAGCAGGAAAACGTATTCCCGTACCAGTCGACCGGTGCTTGAGTTGACTTCCAGCAGCAGGTCGAGATACGGATCATTCAGCGACTGGCTGCTGGACAGGCGCAAATAGGGCTGACCGTTAGATCGCCTTTGTACCTGGGCGCGGATGGTCTGCACCACGCCCTGATACTCGACATTTGCCGCCCGATAGACAGCGGGTGAGGCGATATTGGCACGAATCGAATCTACGTCTTCGCCTGGAGCAACCGACAAATCAACCTCCGCGACGAGCGGCTGGCCGAGTGGGGACGTCACGTTAAGACGCCCCAAGCCCAGCGCACCAACATCGGTGGCAGCGATCAATCCGGCCAGTACGAGCGAAACTACGAGTGGTTTTTGGCGCAGCATGCCGCCCTCTTTATTCTGAAACTATAAGAAAAATAACATCATGGGGTTGCCGCTGCAAGCTCAGAATTAGCTTTAAGTTTGACACCCCATGAGCGAGCGCTCACTTCAAGGTCTTGCGACGCGCATCTAGACCCAATATATTGTGTTACGGGACGCTTTGGGGCACCACATGTTGTGCATCAGCGACATCAACCAACAATGTCAACGTCATACAACAGTTTTGTAGATTTTTCGCTACAAAGCGGCGATCAGCGCGTCGCCCATGGCTTTGGTGCCAACAACACGTTCGCCAGAAGTCGCAATATCGCCGGTTCGCAGGCCCGCAGCCAGCACTTTACGAACCGCTGTTTCCAGTCGTTGGGCCAAATCGGCGCGACCGAAGGTGTAGCGCATCATCATCCCGAGCGACAGGATGGTCGCAATAGGATTGGCCTTGTCCTGACCCGCAATATCCGGCGCAGAGCCATGAATGGGCTCGTACAAACCCTTGTTATTGGCATCAAGCGAAGCCGAGGGCAACATCCCGATGGAACCCGCGAGCATCGAGGCTTCATCCGAGAGGATGTCGCCGAAAATATTGCCCGTCACGATCACATCAAACTGTTTGGGCGCTCGTACAAGTTGCATCGCCGCGTTATCGACGTACATATGCGAGAGCTGCACCTCCGGATAAGTCTTACCCATCTCAGTGACGACTTCGCGCCACAGGATGGACGTGTCGAGCACGTTTGCCTTGTCGACGCTACACAGCCTTTTGTTGCGCTTCATCGCGGTGTCGAAGCCGACGCGCGCGATGCGCTCAACCTCGGAGCGGGCATAGTGCATCGTGTCATAGCCCTCGTCTTCTCCAGCCGCATTGGTGCGACGACCGCGCGGCTGACCGAAGTAAATGTCGCCAGTCAACTCGCGAATGATCATGATGTCCAGTCCGGCAACAATCTCGGGCTTCAATGACGATGATGCCGCGAGCTCAGGGTAGAGCATCGCCGGGCGCAGGTTGGCGAACAGCTTCAGGTCCTTTCGAATGGCGAGCAGGCCCTGCTCCGGTCGCATCGCGCGAGGCAGGGTGTCGTATTGCGGGCCACCGACACAGCCGAGCAAAATCGCATCGGCGCTTCGTGCCAGTGCCTGCGTGGCTTCAGGATACGGATGACCGTGCGCGTCATAAGCAGCGCCGCCCAAAGTCCCGTGCGAAAGCGTAATTTTTTCGCCCTCGGATTTGAATTTTTCGAGAACGCGGGCAGCCTGAACCATGATTTCAGGGCCGATACCATCGCCGGGGAGAATGAGGATATTCATTTGGAGTGAGCGGTGAGAAGTGAGTGGTGAGCAGTAACACTCGGCGCGACTAGACGCCAGTCATACTGCCCACGGCTCACGTCTCACTCAAGCCAGCCAAGGCTGCGAAGACAGATGTTTTGCCTCGAAAGACCGAATCGCGTCGGAGCGAGCGAGCGTCAAGCTGATGTCATCCCAACCGTTGACCAGCCGTTCCTTGCGCGATGACGCAATGTCGAAAGCAAAGGCAAAACTGCCATCGACCGCGCGTACCAACTGCGCTTCGAGATCAACCATCAGCTGAAAGCCGGCGAATGCAGCGCAGTCGGCAAACAGGCGATCCACTTCAACGTCCTGCAAGCGAATGACCAGCAAGCCGTTGTTCAGCGAATTGTTATAAAAAATATCGCCGAACGAAGGCGCGATGACGACGCGGAAACCATTCTGCTGCAACGCCCAAGGCGCATGCTCGCGAGACGAACCACAACCAAAATTTTGTCGCGCAAGCAAAATGGATGCGCCCTGAAAGCGCTGCTCGTTGAGCACGAAATTGCCATTCAGCGGACGCTGACTGTTGTCCATGCCCGGTTGTCCGACGTCGAGATAGCGCCATTCGTCAAAGCAGTTCGGGCCGTAGCCTGTGCGCTTGATCGATTTCAAAAACTGTTTCGGAATGATCGCATCGGTATCGACGTTGGCGCGATCAAGCGGCACGACTAGCCCGGTATGTGTGACAAACTTTTCCATCATGCCATCCTGCTAACGTCAACAAAGTGGCCAGCAATGCCAGCCGCTGCGGCCATCGCGGGGCTCACCAGATGCGTGCGCCCACCGGCACCCTGACGACCTTCGAAGTTGCGGTTCGACGTCGAGGCGCAACGCTCGCCCGGCTCCAGCCGATCATCGTTCATCGCCAGACACATCGAGCAGCCCGGTTCCCGCCACTCAAATCCAGCCGCGAGAAAAATCTTGTCGAGACCCTCGCGCTCGGCATGTGCCTTCACAAGACCCGAGCCCGGCACCACCATCGCGAGCTTCACATTGTCAGCGCGACGTCGCCCCTTCACCACGGCAGCTGCAGCGCGCAAATCCTCAATGCGCGAATTGGTGCACGACCCGATGAACACCTTGTCGATCTTGATATCCTGAATCAGCGTGTTCGGCGTGAGGCCCATGTACACCAGAGCCCGCTCGAT
>JAYWAQ010000660.1:0-3256 GCA_043782305.1 Burkholderiales bacterium | reverse complement strand
TGATTCAGGGCGTGATTTTGTTCTTCGCGTTTCTGTACGTTATGGTGAATTTGCTGGTGGACGTGTCGTATCTTTTCCTTGATCCGAGGATTCGCTATTAACACCCTACAAGGATGTCGGGGATGAACGCGACCTTCAAACACGTTCTGAAAAACGGCGCAGTCCGCTTCGGTCTCATCGTGCTCTCGGTGCTGGTGATCCTCGCCATCCTCGCCCCCGTACTCGGCACCGTCGACCCGGCATGGCTCGACGCCATCAACATGAATCAGAAGCCCATGACGACGGCCGACTGGACCGGGCCGGACAACAAGACGGCACCGTACACATTTTTGATGGGCACGGACAGCTTCGGTCGTGACATTTACAGTCGCGTGATTTACGGCATTCGCGTGTCGCTCGTTGTCGGCGTCACGGTCGCCGTCATGTCACTGATCTTCGGAACATTTCTCGGGCTCATGGCGGGTTACTTCCGCCGCGTCGACGCGATCCTGATGCGCGTGATGGACGGCATGATGGCCATCCCCGGCATCTTGCTGGCGATTGCATTGGTCGCCGCGTGGGGCGCAAAGCTCTCGACAGTGATCATCGCGATTGCCGTGCCGGAAATTCCGCGCGTGACACGCCTGGTGCGCGCGCTCGTGCTCTCTATTCGCGAAGAGCCCTACATCGAAGCTGCGATTTCGGTGGGCACGCCGACCTGGAAAATTTTGCTCAAACACGTGCTGCCAAATTCGGTCGCGCCGATGGTCGTGCAGGGCACGTATGTATGCGCGTCCGCGATTTTGCTGGAGGCAATTTTGAGTTTTCTCGGTCTCGGTCTGCCGAGCGAAATCCCTACGTGGGGCAACATCATGGCCGAAGCGCGCGTGGTGTTTTCTTCAGCCCCGCACAACATGTGGTTCCCCGGAATTTTTCTCGCGTTCACCGTGCTCGCGGTGAATATGCTCGGCGACGGTTTGCGCGACACGCTTGATCCGAAGTTCAACAAGCGTGGGGAGAAGCGATGAGCGCCGTTCTCTCCGTCAAAAACCTCTCGGTGGCGCTGCCCTCCGGCGCAGACCGCCCTTTCGCTGCCGAAAACATCAGCTTCGACGTCAACGCTGGCGAAATCCTCTGCCTGCTCGGCGAATCCGGTTCTGGCAAGTCCGTCATCTCGTTCGCGGTCATGGGATTGCTCCCCGACAATGTGCACGTGTCTGCAGGCGAAATTTTGCTCGGTAACGAAAATCTGCTCACGCTCTCGCCCGCCGCATTGCGCGGCAAACGCGGCGACGACATCGCGATGGTTTTTCAGGAGCCGATGACGGCATTGAATCCGGTCATGACCTGTGGTGATCAGCTCGACGAATTGCTCGCTGAACATACGCAACTCTCTGCGGACGAACGCAAAGCAAAAACGCTTGCTATGTTCGAAGCAGTCAAACTGCCAGAGCCGGATCGGATCGGCACGAGCTACCCGCATCAGCTTTCAGGTGGCCAGCGTCAACGCATTATGATCGCAATGGCGCTCATTCTTGAGCCGAAGCTCTTGATTGCCGACGAACCGACCACCGCACTCGATGTGACCACGCAAGCCGAAGTGCTCGCGCTGATCAAAACGCTGCAACGCGAACGCGGTACCGCCGTGCTCTTTATCACGCATGACATGGGTGTCGTGGCTGAAATCGCTGATCGTGTAGTCGTGCTGCAAAACGGCAAACAGGTCGAAGCCGGCACCAAGGATCAAGTGCTGCGTCAACCGCGAGAGGCGTACACGCAAATGCTCATCGCCTCAGTGCCTGGCACTGAGCCACCTGCGGAAGGCACTCGCCACGACGAAGCGGCGCTGTTGTCGGTGACTGGTCTCGGCAAAACGTATTCGAGCGGTGGCTGGTTTCAGAAAAAGCGTATGACGGAGGCCGCGAAGGCCGTGAGTTTCACGCTGCATCCGGGCGAAACCGTCGGCATCGTTGGTGAATCCGGCTCAGGAAAAAGCACCGTCGCGCGCTGCGTCACGCGGCTGATCGATCCCACAGTGGGTGAAATGCAACTGGGCGCGACGCGACTCGACGGTGTCTCGCGCGACAGCCTGAAGCTTGCGCGTAAACGCATCCAGATAATTTTCCAGGACCCGTATCGCTCGCTCGACCCAAGGCAGCGCGTCGGAGAAGCGATCATCGAAGGCCCGCTGAACTTTGGTATTTCGCGTAATTCCGCGATGGCCCGCGCCAGAGAGCTCATGAACCTCGTGCGCCTCTCCCCAGACGTGCTCTCGCGCTATCCCAACGAATTTTCCGGCGGTCAACGCCAACGCATCAGCATCGCGCGCGCGCTCGCACTCGATCCCGAAGTTTTGATTTGTGATGAAGCGGTCTCTGCACTCGACGTGTCGGTGCAAGCGCAAGTGCTCAAGCTGCTGGAAGAAATACAAGCCCAACTCAACCTCGCGATCTTGTTCATCACGCATGACCTGCGCGTCGCCGCGCAAATATGTGATCGCGTGCTCGTGATGCAGCGAGGCGAGGTGGTAGAGCAGGGTACGGCGCGGGATGTGTTTCTTGCGCCGAAGCACGCTTACACGCAGAGGCTTCTCGCTAGTGCTCCGGGGCGGGGGTTTGAGTTTGCAACTCAAACCATGGGTGTCCCGTGATGCAAGGGGAAACCGCAACCGCTTCTGTCTATCAATGGCCTGATTTTTACCGAATGATTTATATGAAAAGCCTGTCTCGCGTCCTTTGTCTCGCGGCACTTTTCTGCACCGGCGTCGCAGTGGCGCAGCCGATTGCTCCGCCGATCAGCGCCCCCGTGGAATCGGCCTTCCAGCGCCTGCTCGCTGCACCCGCCGTAAAATCTGCGCTCGCGGCGATTGAGGCGGATGACGAGCGCACATTGCGCGATCAGATTGAGCTCACTGAAATTCCGGCACCGCCGTTCAAAGAGGCCGTCCGCGCCGCCGCGTTTGCTAAGCGCTTGCGTGCTTTGGGTTTTGCCGATGCAAAGCTTGATGAAGAAGGCAACGTCATTGCGCCGCGTAAGGGTTCCGGCAACGGGCCAACGCTGGTTATCTCCGCCCACCTCGACACAGTGTTTCCCGAAGGCACGGATGTCAAGGTGAAGAAACAGGGTGAGCGCTACTACGCGCCCGGCATCGGTGACGACGGACGCGGGCTTGCGGCGCTGCTTTCGATCATTCGAGCGCTGAACGCAACTCAACTCAAAACTGTCGGCGATGTGTGGTTTGTCGGCACAGTAGGTGAAGAAGAGTTGGGCGATCTGC
>JAYWAQ010000659.1:0-9013 GCA_043782305.1 Burkholderiales bacterium | reverse complement strand
GCGCGCTGCAAATGCCGCATATGCGCCGGGAAGGCCTCATCGAAAAGCACCGCGCCTTTGCGTGTCAGCGCGATGTGGGTGCGCCGTGCGTCGTCGGCATCTGCCCTGCGTGTCAGGAGGCCACGCGCTTCCATCCGGTCGAGCACGCCGGTCAGAGTGCCTTTGGTAATCAACGTACGCTCGCCCAATTCCTTGCAGGTCATGCCTTGAGTGTTGCCCAGCGTGGCGATCACGTCGAATTGCGATTCGGTCAAGCCCATTTTTTTGACATGTGCGCCCGAGAAGCGCTCGAACGCCTGAGTGCAGCGAATTAATTGGCGCAGCGTTGGCAGGAAGGTTGGCATCGTGGCACCGGAGTTCATTAGTACGCATTAGAACAATTATTATGATCTGGAGCAAGGCAGACCACCGCATGACCGGGTAAACGATAATTTCGCGATGTCCAGATTGATCGCCGTTGTAGCGGCTAGTGCTGCTGTTTTGCTGTCCTCGTTCGCCGCTCAGGCGGCGCTGCCCGACCCGGTGACCAAGGCGATGCGCGAGGTTGGCGTGCCGGTCAACGCGGCGACGATCTATGTTCGCGAAGTCGGAAAAATTGAGCCGCTGGTCGCGCATCGCAGCACCGTGCCAATGAACCCGGCTTCCACCATGAAGATCGCGACCACACTCGTTGCGCTTGACGTGCTGATGCCGGGCTACACATGGAAAACCACGTTTGCGACGGCATCGCGAATCGAGGGTGGCGTGCTGCGAGGCCCGCTCTACCTGCGTGGCAGCGGAGACCCGAAATTTGTCGCGGATCATCTGCAGACCGCCATCAAGTCATTGCGGGATCGCGGTATTCGTGAAATTGCCGGGGATATTTTGCTGGATCGCACGCGTTTCGCCGCGGCTGCGTACGACCCCGCGCAGTTTGATGGTCAACCGTTCAGGCCGTACAACGTCGGGCCCGATGCGCTGTTGTTCAACTTCAAATCCGTCGGCTTCAGATTCGCGCCGCAGCCGGACAATTCGGTCGCCATATCCGTCGACGGGCCCGCGCCAGACGGACTCAGCATCATCAACCGCCTGCGCGTCACCGGCGGCAGTTGTGGCGACTGGCGCAGCCTTGTCACGCCCGTGTTCAGCAACAACGGCAACAGCGCGTCGGCCAGCTTCACCGGCACCTACCCGCGCGATTGCGCAGACAAGGATTGGTATGTGAGCCTGTTCGATCACAACGGGCTGCTCGCGGGCACCTTCGCGCGCATGTGGCGCGACGCGGGCGGCACATGGACAGGCATCATGCGGGATGGCGCAACGCCCAGGAACGCGCGCGTGCTCTACACCCACACCTCCGCCTCGCTCGCCTCGATGGTGACCGACATCAACAAGTTCAGCAACAACGTGATGGCGCGACAGCTCCTGCTGACCATTGACGCCGAGCTCAGCAGAAAGCCCGCGCAGGCGAAACGGGCCGCGCGCAGCATTCAGGAGTGGGCGAAGTCGCGCGGCTTTGACATTAACGATCTGGTGATCGAAAACGGCTCCGGCCTGTCACGCGTGGAGCGTATTTCCGCACAAAGCATGGCGAAGCTGCTCGAATACGGATTGACCGCACCGTTCTCCAGCGATTTTGTGTCGTCGCTGCCGCTCGCGGCCACCGATGGCACGCTCTCCAAACGCTTCGTGAATCATCAGGCCGAGGGTACGGCGTACCTGAAAACTGGCACGCTTACTGGCGTGAAGGCGCTATCGGGCTACTTGCTGCTACCCAATGATCGGAAGATGATTTTTGTCGGCATGATCAATCACGGCAACGCCGAGGCCGGACAAAAGGCGCTCGACGCTGCGGTGGACTGGGTGTATCAAACCCAGTCCCAAGTGCCGTCGCAGGCTCCGCAACACGAAACCGTGAAATCGAGCCAGGTTAATTAGGAAATTTCGCGTTTCTCAGTCAGGCGCAGCCACCCCTTGATGATGCGGTACACCCACCAGATCCAGACCACGGCGAGCACGACAAATCCGATCGCAACGATAGCGAGGATGATGCCGATGGTCGTCCATAAGAGGCCCCACCAAAAGGTGCGAATCAACCAGCTGTAGTGCGAGGCGAGGTAGCTGCCAACGGCGTCGTCACGCTTGATGTAAGCCACGATCAGCCCGGCGATGGCGAAGATGCCGGTCACCATCCCAAGCGCGTAGAGCGCGTAGGTGATGTGCGTGATCTGGATCGTCGCCTCGTTTGGCTGTGGATCGCTGGGTACCGTGATGACATCTGACATTTTTATTTCTCCCTTGAGTGTGCTTGGCTGTGAAAAGCGACCGTCACTTACGGGGCGGCAGCGCATACCCCCAATATCGCTATGATTGTCTGCAAATGCAAGTGCTACGCGGGACTCAATCGACGAGTCGCTGAGGCGTTCGACCGAACGCTGCGGGCATAGACGAACCGGAGGTAAGTTTTGCCACAGCCACTCGACCCAAACCGCCAGCTTCATCAGGACGAGAGCGACGCCAATCGACTGGTCATCATCGAAGGCTCGCCGCTCGGCATGCCGGTGGCCAAATCGTTTGCCAATATTGACGACGCCGAATCCTTCGTGATGGGCCGCATCCGCGCCAACGTGTCGCCCGCTTCGCGCGAACGCTTCGAGAAGGCGGTGGCCGATAAAGTCGTCAGCGAAGACGGTGTCAAGGCCGTGTCCGAGGTCATCGCGGGCAAGCTCATGTTTTTACGTGCGCTGGCTACCGCCTACGCGCCAAAAATCGCGATCACCACGCGCCGCTACGATCCCGAGGACGATGCGCGGCGCTGATAACGCGAGTTCGATGCAGTTTTGTGAGCGGATTCAGCGCGATGGCAGAACGCTGATTCTTGCCGCGACGGCACTCGTGGTCAGCGGCTGCGCCAGCATCGACCCGTACAACATCATCGGTCGCCGCATTCCGGTCGCGTCGGTTGAGCAAAGCGCGAATGCGACGCCCGCAGTGCGCAACGCCGCGATAGACGCGGTGTGGAACACGGTCAACGATCACTATTACCGAGCCGATTTGAACGGCGTGAATTGGCGCGCGGCACGCGACAAATGGCAGCCGCTCGCGCTGTCCGCCGCGACAGACGATGAGTTCTGGGAGCGACTCGACCAGATGGCGGGCGAGCTTGCCGACGTTCATACGCGCGTGGAATCGCCCAAAGCCGTGGCGCAGCGAAAAGAGCAGCAGGTGTTGTCGCTCGGGCTCAATATCCGGCTGATTGACGGGGCGCTCGTTGTGTTGTCGGTGAATCCCGAATCCGACGCGTACTGGTCGGGCGTGCGCGCCGGGATGCGCTTGTTGCGCATCGACGGCAAGGACGCGCAAAAAGAGTGGCAAACCTGGGCGCAGGCCGCGCGAAAAACCTCTTCGTCGCAGGCCGCGCTACGCATGCCGCTCCGTCGATTGAACGTGGTTGCCAATGAAGCGATTCGCGAATCAGCCAGCGCGACATTCGGGCTGTCATTCGCACGCGTCGACGGCAGCGAATTTGACGTACGGTTGCGGCCGAAAACG
Organism: Burkholderiales bacterium; assembly: GCA_043782305.1. Classification (GTDB taxonomy): domain Bacteria; phylum Pseudomonadota; class Gammaproteobacteria; order Burkholderiales; family Casimicrobiaceae; genus Casimicrobium. The sequence continues at coordinate 5,482 of JAYWAQ010000659.1, read as the reverse complement.
CTGTCAACGCGACCGGTCGTGACCAGCCGCGTACTGCCTTCAGGCATTGGCTATGTGCGCTTCACGTCGTTTCAGGAATCACTGCGCGGCAACGTGTTGAGCGCAATCGAGGCCTTGAAAGACACGCCCGCGCTGGTGCTCGATCTGCGCGGCAACGGCGGCGGCTCCGGCGCGATGGCTGAGGCGATTGTCGGCAGTTTCATGAAAACCAAAACGGTCATTGGGCGCACCGAAACGCGCACAGGAAAACCCGTCACGCTCGCGTTCGGCGTCATCAAAATTGCCTCCCCCGAGGCCAGCGTTCCCGGCAAGCCCGACGCTTACGCCGGTAAGGTCGCGGTACTCGTGGACACCGACAGTGCGAGCGCGTCTGAGGCAACTGCGAGCGCGTTGCAATCGACGGGCCGCGCTATCGTCGTTGGCGAAGTTTCCTGCGGCTGTTTGCTCGCGTTTCTGGGCTACACCGCGCTGCCCGGCGGCGGCGAACTCGCCTTCAGCGAAATCGGATTCACCAACGCCAAAGGCGAGCGTATCGAAGGACGCGGCGTGATCCCTGATGTGGTCGTTGAGCGCAAACGCGCTGATTTTGTTGAGCAACGAGATCAGGCGCTAGAAGCGGCGCAGGCGGCGTTACTGAAGTAGCCTCCTCGGATCAGCTTTGCTGTTAAGTGGCCAATCTACTGGGGCTATAAGCCCATTTTGCATACTATCGACTTATAGCCTAATCCGTCCTGCGCCCTCATAAAATAGTCGCTTCAGCGAAAAGCTGAAAGGAAAAAACTTGATCAACGCGACAACGGCAACACGTACGCGCCACACTTTTCAACAAGTGCTGTAAGGGTGTCTGGCCAGATGGCCTAGGGCTCACGCCCAGTGCAGGAGCACGGTAAATGGATATTCATCGCACACTGCGTACGTCTCTTCTTACGGTCATGGCGTTCATTAGCGCACCGAGTTGCTCTCAGCCAGTGGACAGTAAGCTCGCCTCATCGCGTTTGGAAGCGTATCAAGTGGACGGTGGCTTTGATGTTCTGCCGCTGCGTACTGATGAAACAAAAACTTGGTTCAGTGCATCGAAGTTATCCGTCAACGCGTTGAGCGAGAACTACTATTTGATTGGCATCGAATTGGTAGCACTAGATTCGTCGTTAACTCGAAAGGACGTGACAAAGGCCGTTGCTGCATTGGAAGGAACTTCAATCGCAATAACGACGTTTCGCGATGGAAAATCATCACGTGTCTACAAGCAACAAATGATTGGGGCTGACGACCCGATAATTGCATCGCTTGGCAGGCACGGTGGCGTTGATTCATTTGCCTGGATTAGCAAAGACCTGAGTCTTTGCAACAGAATTCTGCTGAGCGGGAGGATCGAATTGAACGTCAGCTTTGCAGCGGCACGTGGGTTTTTTGCTGATCCTTTGCTCAATAAACTTATCCTGAAACCCGTCTTGCTTGGGCCTAGAGGGAAATCGGCCAGTATCTTCGGCGATGCTCGTGCCAAATGGTTTGAAGCGGATCTAGCGAAGTGCAGTTAACGTTTCACACTACGGATTGAGTTGGTGGTTAAAAAGCCTAACAACCCCGCGCCACAACCTTTATTTCATACGGGCAAGCGGGTGATTTATGCCTGAAGTCGGTTGCGGCCATAAGCGCCCTTTCCCCCGTCAAATGGGGTCTAGCGACTAAAGCTGCTGGCTGGTGTGTGCTTCGCTAGTCGCACTTGTTCACCCTTCACGCACCCCGTTGACCGTGCTCGGCACGTTTAGCGCTTCAAGCATCGTGCGCACCGCACTACGCTCCTCGAGCGGCTATCGACTGACTACGCGTGTAACCGATGTGCGAAAGACAGGCAACAGAATTGCTTTTTCGTTAGTCAGCTCCGAGCTGCAAGCCATATTTTAGAAGGTCTGCTGCTCGTTTTTATAATTTATCGACATTCCATGAATTCCGCTCCGAGCCCAAACTAAATGGTTGTTTCAACCAAAAGCTGATATCGCCTGAAGCGACTAAAACACCAAAGCATTCCGTCTAAGGCGTGACTTTCCCCGCTAGCTCCGAAACCAGCGTTTTCACCGGTTTTCCGGAGAAGTGCAGCATCAGATTTTCGACGCAGAGATCGGCCATCGCCTGCCGCGTTTCGTGAGTAGCGCTAGCGACATGCGGTAGCAAAATCACGTTCGGGCGATTGAACAATGTCTCCGGCACTTTCGGTTCAACGTCGAACACATCGAGCCCCGCGCCCGCGATACCGCCACTCTCAATCGCAGCGACCAGCGCCACCTCATCCACCACCGTGCCGCGCGCGACGTTGATGAAATAGCCGGTTGGGCCGAGCGCCGCGAGCACTTCGGCGTTCACCATGTGTTTGGTCGCTGCGCCGCCCGGCGTGATCGCGATCAGCACATCGACATCGCCCGCCATCTCGACCAGATTGCCGTAGTAGGTGTAGGGCACCTCCTGTTTGTTGCGTCCGAAATACGCAACGTTCATCTTGTGCGCACGCAGCCGATCCGCGATTTCCTTTCCGATGCGACCCAGTCCAATGATGCCGACGGTTTTGTTCCAGAGCGCATGCTGGAGCGGATATTGGCCTTTGAGCCAGTTGCCGGCTTCGACAAATTTCTGTGCGCCAACGAACTGGCGACAGGTCATCAGCGTGAGCGCGACCGCTGTGTCCGCGACCTCGTCATTGAGCACGTCTGGCGTGTTGGTGACCTTGACCTTCGCTTCCGCGCACGCAGTCAACGGTATGCCGTCGTAGCCGACGCCGAACACACTGATGAGTTCCAGATTCGGGAATTTCGCGAGCTGGTCCGGCGCGAGCTGCGAACCACCGAAGGCGACCATGCCGCGCGTCGACGGCGCGATTTTTGCGATCAGCGCTCGTCGCGCTTCAGGGTCGGCGGCGCCATGCAGATCGTGCACGATGAAGTTTTCGTGCAAGGGTTTGGCAAGGAACGCGGGCAGCGGGGCAATGGCGACGATTTCGGGTTTGGACATGATGTTCTCGTTCAGATACTAGTGGCGATTGAGCAGAGCCGTGATTAAGCCAGCATCGCCCGCCTGCGTTTCGATGACGTTTCGGAAACCAAGCGCGCGGGCGCTCTCTACGATGCGCACATGGCTCGCGTACACAACAATCGGGAACAGAATCTTTTCGCGCTCAGTTACCGGAACAAGCGGAACAAGATTGGTGATCGCATCACTGCTCATGGCTGAGATTGCGTTGACTTTTCCACAACGCAACAGTTCGAGCAAACCGGTTGCAGGGGTGGCTGGCGCACGACGGTGATACGCCGTGATCGCGTCCACGATTGCACCGCGCTTTAGCAATTCTTCGCGCAGCAACTCGCGCCCATCGTTACCGCGAAAAATCACGATGCGCTTGCCTTTCACGGTCGCCGCTTGCATCGATGGCAGCGCGAGCAAACCCTCGCTGTCGAACGACGACTCCGGCATTTCAACGCGGGGAACGCCCAGCCGCGAAAGCTCCTCAGCGGTGCCAGGGCCGGGGGCGAACACGTGCAACGAAGCAGGCAATTTGAAGGGCGCAGACGACATCGGAGCCAGCGCCATTTCGGCCGCGCTTGGGCTCACAAAGAGTGCCGCGTAGTAGTCGCCAATCTTGCCAAGGGCTGCTTTGAGCGGCGCGCTATCGACGGGCGGCTCGATGATCAGCGTGGGGAAAATCAGCGGTGTCGCACCGAGCGCTGCGACGCGTGTCGCCGTGCGTGAGGCGGGCATCACTGGCCTGGTGATGAGCAAATTCACGGCCGAAAGTGGCCCGTTCGTTTCCGCCTTCGCCATGCCTAAATGAAAATCTGTACTCATTTCAAACTTGCAATGATCTTGTCGGCTCCCTGCACCTTCAGCTTATCCGCCACGATTTCGCCAAGCGCTTCAGGCGCGTCCGGTGTGCCAAACGCTTCGGCAGTCAGATACACACTGCCATCCAGATTCGCCACGAACGCACGCAATCGCAATGGCTTGTCGCCATCCACAAAATCGGCGTAGGCGGCAAGCGGCAATTCGCAACTTCCGCCAAGCAAGCGGCTCACCATGCGCTCGGCGATGCAGGCAATCGCGGTCGGTGCATGATCCAGCTCGGAGACGATTTCAGCCGTATCCTCATCATCGCTCACGATCTCGATGCCGATGGCCGCCTGGCCTGGCGCGGGTAGCGATTCTTCAATCGAAATTCGGTTCGTAATGCGCTTCGTAAAACCCAAGCGAATCAGCCCCGCCGCCGCCAGAATAATGCCATCGAATTCGCCGCCATCGAGCTTCGCCAGCCGCGTGTTCACATTGCCGCGCACCGGCTGAAAATTGAGCCCCGGATAAGCGCGCTTGAGCACCGACGCGCGACGCAAGCTCGATGTCCCGACGACCGCGCCCGCTGGCATCTCGGCCAGCGTGGCAAAGCGCCTGGAGACGAAGGCATCGCGAGCATCTTCGCGCTTCAAAATCGCGGCCAGGGCAAACCCCTTTGGCAGCACCATCGGCACGTCTTTGAGCGAATGCACAGCCAGATGCGCGCGGCCCTCCTGCATTGCGACCTCGAGCTCCTTGATGAAGAGCCCCTTGCCGCCGACTTTGGCGAGCGGTTTATCGAGAATCTGGTCGCCGCGCGTGGTCATGCCCAACAGGTCAACAGTGAGGCCGGGGACTACACTCTCCAGTTCGGCTTTGACGTGATTGGCCTGGGCCAGCGCCAACGGGCTTTCGCGGGTAGCAATGATGAGGGATTCGCTCATGCGGTGTGTTTTATTTGGGTTGCGTGGGATATTCTTTTTGATTATCGCACTGGGCTTTTCATCGGCGTTCTCCGCGTCGCCTCCCGTACCCGCACCCGTTGCCGAGGCTCCGAAGCAGCTAGAGCCCGGCAGTCGCGAATGGGAGCGTATCCTCCCCGTCGCGCAAAATTTCAAGACCGACGGCGAAGCCGCCGCTGCTTCGCACAAACCCATCCTGATTTTCTTCAACCTGACAGGTTGCCACTATTGCCGTGGTGCGCTGCGAGAAGTGATCGTGCCGATGTTTCGCAATGCTGAATGGCGGGCGGCCATCGAATTTCGTCAAGTCACGGTCGATGACGGAAAGTCACTCGTCGACTTTGACGGCAAGACCATAGAAAACATCGCCTTCGCGAGAAACCGGAAAGGCACGTTCACGCCGACCGTGATGCTGGTCGATGACAAGGGCCAGTCCCTCGGCGACCCCATCGTTGGTATTTCCAATTTTGATTTTTACGGTGCCTACGTTGATGCTTTGGCGAAAAAGGCAATTGACGAAATGCGAGCGCGCAAGTGAGTGGCTTTCTGTACTTCTCCTGCATCCTTACTGGCATGCTCTCCGGCGGCGCGCTCGGAATGGTCGGCGGTGTTTTGCTGACGCGTGAGCCTTGGGGCAAGTGGGCGGGCGCGGTGGTTGGCGCGCTCATTCTCACTGGAATTCTTTTGCACTACGGGCGCAAATTGCA
>JAYWAQ010000658.1:0-3264 GCA_043782305.1 Burkholderiales bacterium | reverse complement strand
ACTCCGCTCGGGCAAAGCGGGAGACAGAGCGATTCAATGTTTCGGGGCAAGCGGGAGTGATGCGTCCAACGTGGTCGCAGCGCCGCTTCAAGGGGTCGAGCTGTTGCCATGGAATGTGGCTGCGAAATTGCCCCGCCTCACTCGGCACGAAATCGACACCGCGTAGCTGACCTCAGGCGCCACCGTCAATACGATACAAATCGGACGCTTACTTTCGACACGGGCATGAGCGATATGTTTTATTCGGCTTCCTGCTGCCGTTAGGTCGGCGCCCCGAACCGGTCACGCTGTCCTAAGCACATTTCCATGCCATCATCGATGAAACGGTAAATGGATTGGAGTTTCTCTTGAAGTCAATTTGGCGGCTCATCCTACCGCGCCCCCGGCCAGACCGCTCCACGTCGCATAGCCATCAAGGCCAGCAAGTTTGAGTTCTCGCCCGCTGAGCTCACTGTCGAGCGCGGGCGAGCAGTGACGCTGGTCATTACCGTGACCGACTACGCGCACGGCTTTGATCTGTCTAAGTTCAAGGTGCGCCGCGATCTGATTCCCGGCAAGGAGGTTGAAGCCACCGTTACGCCGGACAATATCGGCCGCTTTGTGTTCGTCTGCGACAACTTTTGTGGCGACGGGCACGAAGACATGAGCGGTGTGCTGATCGTTAAGGAAGCGCCGGCTGGCGTCTGAGTGCAGGCTCAATTGCGAACTGCATGGTTGCTGCTAGCGGCTTGCTTTGCGTTACTCGTCGCAGGCTCCGAGCGAGCTAGGGCAATCTACGGCGGCAATTTTTCAGTGAACGTCTATCTGTCCTACACGCAATGTTGTCAGAGTCGCGTAGAGTTATTGCGTTTGTCATGCCGGTTGGTTTTCAATGCGTGCGTCACTGCAATAGAGGCTCCGCGATGCTTCAACGATGGCTGGTTTGTTTTTTGATGTTTGCGACGACTGCGGTTTGCGCGCAGCGTGTTCTCACGTCGCCCGATTTGTCCACTTTTTCAACGGGCGGGCTACCGTCGTTCTCGATTGATGCCAATACCGGCTGGATGTACGTGTCCGGCTTCAGAACACGCGCGATGGGACTAGCGCGAAACGGAGTTGTGCGGGTGACAGGTGACGGCGTCATAGATTCGGGATGGCAAACAACAGGGATGAGCGACGTTTTTTCACATGTCGCAGCGAAAAATGGCGATCTGTACGTTCACGGCCTGGAGACTACAAGCGGACCCAGAGTTATTACCCGCTATTCACCAAGTAAAGGCGTACTCCCCGTGAGCGTTTACCGCGGCGACGGCATCGTAAGCAATCCCAACTCCGGGATTGGCGCAGTATTTGGGGGGCGCGGGCGCTGGGTCTATTTCACAAATAACGAGTTCGTGAACGTAACACTCAGGCGTATCGATACGACGACTGGTCTGGTCGACGCATCTTGGACATATTCGCCATCGCAACAGTTGTTCAGCGTGGCACAAGGCAGCGACGAAGCGCTGTTCGTTCTTGAACAACAGTATCCGGGCATAGATCGTGATTTGTATGTGCGAAGAATTTCCACGGGGGTGGCCGGTGACGTCCTCTGGTCGCGAACGTACACGCCGGGTGAGGCGAGCATCGCCGCTGACGAACGTAGCCGTGTGTATGTCATGAAGCGCGGCAGCAACCCGTCAAAGGACACCACGATTCAGCGGCTCGATTCGGCGGGTAACGTCGATTTACTCTGGAGCGGAGTGGCGTCATCTCAGTCGATTTCGCAAAGTCGCCGGAATCGGACAATCACGGCGCTTGGCGACTCCCTGCTGGTGGCTGCGTATGTTGACCCGACTTCCAGCGAGTCTGGGCAGGCCATGCTGCTCCGGTTCGATTCGACGGGTGCGGAGGTAGCACGTTGGGTCCCCGGCCTGGACACTTCTGTCGAAGGCGTCGTCGACGGGCAAAACGGTCGTGTATACGTGAAAATCAACAACACACTCCAGGTGCTTGATGCGTCGACGCTACAGCCCATACGTACGCTGGCGCTGACGTTTGGCTCATTGGGCACTATCGACTCGGTCGTCGCCCTGCCCGACGGTGGCCGACTTTTGTTAGGGCGATTTGACGCTTTTTACGGCGGGCAACGCATACAAAATGTGCTCCGGGTCCGCGCAGACGGGACACCTGACCCAGGCTGGCGCGTGCAGCTTGATGGTTCTGCGAACAAGGCGACGGTCACGTCGCAGGGCGTCATTCTCATGGGTGGCTTTACGCGTGTAAACGGCATACCCCGGGCGGGCGTTGCGCTGGTGTCGCTAGCAGCGGGGGCTGCGCCGCTGGATTGGCCTGCGGCAGCGCTGCTTACCAGCCGAGTTTTTGCGTTTGATGGTAAGGACAGCATTTACTTTCCATCAACCTCGGGCAGCTCGGTGACTATTCGCCGTTTGTCGGTAACGAGTTCGCAAATAGACAATGGGTGGAACATTCCAATCGAGCCACAATTGATGCCTAACGCACTCGGCCTCGATAAAGGTGGTGGTATTTGGTTGTTTCGTGATGGGGAGTCCGTGTTTGGCGAACCAACAGTACCTTCGGCCGTGCAGCGCTTCAACATAGCCGACGGCAAGTCAACACTAACGACGACCATTACGGTGTCACTGATCTATCCGGCGGCTCGACAGTTTCTGTCTACGGCAGAGCATGTTTATCTCGGAAACAAACGTTATACGATTTCCAAGGGCGGCCAGCCAGACCCAACCTGGAATCCTGCAAGCACAACCTACACAACATCCCTGCAATCAATCGCGGGCGGCTACCTGTATTACACCGGTTACAGCTATGGCGCGGGCGGCGCGTTTATGCGCCGCGCCGCGATTGTCGGAAACGGAGCAGAGGACGCCACTTGGCGCGCGCAACCCAGCGACATGGCTAACTGCACGGAAGCGGAGATTCCCCTATTTGTTGCGCCAATATCGAACGCGCCAGACGCTGCCGAATTCGTCATCCGTTGCCGCGATGACATTGGATCGGCAGCGACTGCCCGTGATGAAGGCAGGATGGCGCTCGCTACAACTGACAACAAAATAATCGCGAACGCTGCGGTTATCGAATATTTCAATCGCGACGTGAATCGTTACTTCATCACAGGACGTGCATCCGAGCAGGCAACGTTGGACGCGCTGCCTGCGTCATTTCAACGAACTGGCATGCGTTTTTCGGCGAAGGGGAGCGACTATCGCGATGTGCCAGAGCTTCCCGTATGCCGGTTCTACGGAGCGCCTGAAAGCGGCGGCAGCAACA
>JAYWAQ010000657.1:0-9033 GCA_043782305.1 Burkholderiales bacterium | reverse complement strand
GCCAGAGGCACGCCGCTGACCAACCCGTTCTCGCTCACGCCGGACGCACCGGAACCTATCGAAGAAATGCCGTTTATCGTCGTCGTGATCGACGAATTGGCTGATCTGATGATGACGGTGGGCAAGAAAATTGAAGAGCTGATTGCGCGGCTGGCGCAGAAGGCTCGCGCCGCTGGTATTCACTTAATTCTCGCGACACAACGGCCATCGGTTGACGTGATCACCGGTCTGATCAAGGCCAACGTGCCAACGCGCATTGCGTTTCAGGTTGCGAGCAAGATCGATTCACGTACGATCCTCGACCAGATGGGCGCGGAAGCTCTGCTCGGCCGTGGCGACATGCTCTACATGCTCGGTGGTACCGGCATCCCGAACCGCGTTCACGGTGCCTTTGTCACCGATGACGAGGTGCACCGCGTTGTAGAACACTGGAAGGCACAAGCGCCGCCGCAATACATCGAAGGCGTGCTTGAGGGCACCGATGCAGAGACGTTGAACGAAGTCAACGGTGGCGGGTCACAGGATGGTGAGAAGGATCCACGTTTTGATGAGGCGGTCGCTGCGGTGCTGGAGAGCCGACAACCGACGATCAGCTATGTGCAACGCCGTCTGCGGATTGGTTATAACGGCGCGGCACGCTTGATTGAAGCAATGGAAAACGCAGGTATCGTGACCCGGCCGAACGCGATGGGCAAGCGAGAAGTGATTGTGCCGAAGCGAGAAGAGTGACGTTTGTCTGTCTTTGTCATCCTTCGCGCGTTCTAGTTTCTGTCCCCGATCCTCTGGGAGAGAGCGGGGATAAACTTGTCGCGGTCTTCTCCGGGGTGAGGGGGCGGTAGATTTCATGGCTAGTTGAAATCGCGCTCCAGGCTCACCCCTCACCCCTCACCCCCACCCTCTCCCGCAAGGGGAGAGCGGGGTAAACAGTCGTCCCGTCGCTATGTAGGTTATGAAATTCACCACTAAATTTGCTGCCCTCACACTGCTTCTCTGCGGCGGCGCACAAGCCCAAACCCCAGCCAATCCGCTCGCCGACTTCCGCGCCTACACGCGTGATTTGAGCTCGCTCTCTGGCACCTTCACGCAAGAAGTGCGTGACAAAAACGGCCGCGTGAGTCGCCAGTCTGCTGGCACCTTTGCTATCGCGCGCCCAGGCAAGTTTCGCTTTATCTATGAGAAGCCCTACAAGCAAACCATCGTCAGCGACGGAACGACCGTATGGCTGTATGACGAGGACTTGAATCAGGTCACGACAAAAAAGCTCGCCGACACGTTGAGCGAGCAGCCTTTGACGTTGCTACTCGATCCGACCGCTTCAGAAAAAGCATTCGAGTTGAAGGTGCTGGAATCGCGCGGCTCGATTGGCTACGTCGAAGCAAAACCGCGCAAGGCAGACGCCTCTGTGGACGAGCTGCGCATCGCGATGGTCGCCGCGCAGCCTGCCGAACTGTCATGGCGCGATGCATTGCAAAACACCAATGCGATTCGGTTCACGACGCTCACGAAGAACGGCAAACTCGCCGCCGACGCCTTTGCGTTTGTGCCGCCGAAAGGCGTTGACGTCCTTAAGCAGTAATCGCCATCACGAGCTGCTTCTCCGTCGCGAGCGTTAGCCACGCGCGCTAGCGCGTAACCGTTTTTGTTCGTACATGCGAGCGTCGGCGACCTGTATCAATTGGTCAAGTGTGGCCCCCTCCATTGGGTAGAGCGCGCCGCCACACGAACCGCCAGTTCGCAGAGATTTGCCTTCGATCAGCATCGGTTCATCAAGCATCTCCGATAGTCGCGCTATTTGAGTGGCAAGTGCGCCTTCAGTGGATAAGCCAGACATCAGCACCACGAATTCATCCCCGCCGTAACGCGCAAGCACGTCTTCCGTTCGCAGAGACGCTGCAATACGCTGTGCGGCGACAGTCAATACGATGTCGCCGACGGCATGCCCGTAGCGGTCATTGACGCCCTTGAACTGATCAAGGTCAATGAATATCAATGCGAAGTGTTGATCAGCCAACTGGATGCGGGTGGCAAAGCGCTTCTCAAAGGTGCCTCTAGTCAGCGCTCCGGTCAACGGGTCAACCAGCAAGCCTTCCTTGAAGTCCTCGACGGCCGTTGCGATGACTCCCAGTTCGTCCTTTCGACCGCTAAACAGGCGCTCAGTACGCTCGCCGCGTGCCAGGCGCCGAGTTGCATCAGTCAAACGCGAAACGTCCCCTGAAATTCGATTCATGAACCAGAGGCCAAGCGCCAGAGCCACTCCGACTGCAATCACACCAATAATGATGTTTTGGGTAATGGTTTTCTGCACATTGCCCATCAGATCGGCGCGCGGAATGGCCACCACCATTGTCCAGTCGAGACCAGCGGCGTCGCGCTGCGCGGCGGCGCTCATGTGAATGCGACCACTGTCGTTGTCAAAGGAATGGTGAGCAATTTCGACGCCGCGCACCAGGCTCTTGTTAGCACTTTCGCCAGACACCAGTTGGGCATAGGCGTCACGAACGAGCGGGTTGACGCTTTTGTCTGCACGCAAACGGGACGGTTGTTGTGCGCTTTCGGCGAAGAGTTTTTCTTGCGTCGATGTTGCTATCAGCGCACCGTCTTTTTCGACGATGAATGCCACTCCGGTTTGGCTGACCTGAAGGCTGCGTACAAACTCGGCAAGCGCGGTGAGTGGCATGTCTGTCGCAATCACGCCCTGCTGGGCGCCGTCTGCACCGAAGACGGGTTTGGCGAGCGTGACTGTCAGCGCTTTCGTCGTGAAGTCCACATAGACTGACGACCACGTCAAAGCGCGTTTTTCCGACGCCATCACGTACCAGGGGCGGACGCGCGGATCGTAGTTGTCGGAGCGAATCGTGCGTCCACGCGAGCCGGGCGCGGTTGTTTCGAAGATGGTGCGCGACGTCGCATTTTGCTCGCGAATTCTTATTTCGAACTGCCCTTGCGCGTCACGTTGAAGGCCAACGAATTCTCCGGCACGGGTTCCGTAATAGAGATAAGCGCGCTCGTCGCGAAACAGATTGCACGCGATCCACATGCGTTGCTCAAATTCGGCAAGCGTTGTCGGTAGCAACCGTCCGGTCGCGGGATCCATATCGCTCTTGCCCACGGGCGGTGCCAGAACATTCAGCATGACCGATGAGCTTGCCAACTGCCGTGTAGTGGCCTGTCCGACGCGATTTGAAAGGTCAAGCAGCAGATGCTCGGAAAGCTCGTCAACGGCTTTCAGACCCGTCTGGTAGGAAAGCAAGCTGATCGTTCCAGCCACCAACGCGATTACGATGACGAATGGAAAAAGGAGCGCGGAGCGCAGAGAGGTGAAAATGCGTGGCATAGTGTCGACGGGCTGACGGGGCTGATCCTGAATTTCGTTGCGCGTTCCACCGATTCAGCGTCGCAGTTGGAGCGTGTAGTGGCTTTGTGGAAGCCAAATTGGCTAAGTGGGGTCTGAGTAGCTCAACGCCCTACATTTACGCAACGTCTCGCGCCTTGGATGTTCCGGTGACGGCCAGCGCACACCAACTGTTATATCTGACAGCAATACTGAAAATTTATGTGATCGTCATGAGATGTGATTTGCATTCCGTCCGCTTGCGGACATTTTGACCCACGGTAGCGCCGTTGATCAACAGACGACCGCACGGATATTGCTTTTGGAGAGGTTTAGTGCTGCTTCGCGTCCACCCATTTAGCATGCGTGTTGCCTGCTATTTGTGCATGAATTCTTCAATTCCAGAATTGTCGGAGAGTCTGTTGTCGTACGTCAGGAAGCTTTTCCCCCCTTCACTTTTGTTGAGCGCTCGTCCAATATCGTTTTTCCCGCCTGTTACTCGGCTGTCGCGATAATTGCGATGTGCATCACACCCAATCTCTCCTCCCCCGCGACGCCATCGTCAACCTGCGTGCTTCGAAAATTCGTGAAGTTGCCAATGCTGGCATGGGTCGCGACGACGTGCTCACTTTCTGGTTCGGCGAACCCGATGAAGTCACCCCTGATTTTATTCGGACGGCTGCAGCCGACAGCCTTGCTCGCGGCGAAACTTTTTACTCTCACAATCTCGGGCTGCCCGAATTGCGCGAAACCGTGGCGAACTATTTGTCGCGCCTCCATCCCAACGCGGCCGCTCCTATAGTCGCCGACAACATCGCGATCACCAGCGCTGGCGTGAACGCGCTTTCGCTCGCGGCGCAATGCATTGTCAGCCCCGGCGATCACGTCGTATGCGTCACCCCGCTTTGGCCGAACCTCGTTGAGATCCCGAAAATTCTCTCGGCTAATGTCGAGTGCGTTTCGCTCGAATTTGGCGAGCATGGCTGGGAGCTTGATCTCGAAAAATTGCTCGCAGCGTTGACGCCCAACACCAAAATGTTGATGGTGAATTCACCGAACAACCCCACTGGCTGGACGCTGACACGCGACGAGCAGAAGGCCATCTTGGCGCGCTGTCGCCAGTATGGGATCTGGATTCTGGCCGACGACGCATACGAGCGGCTGGTATTTGAAGATACCGGCTGCGCGCCGTCGTTCTTCGACATCAGCGACGCCAACGATCGGCTGGTCAGCGCGAACACATTTTCAAAATCCTGGCTCATGACCGGTTGGCGACTGGGCTGGATTGTCGCGCCCGCGCCGTTTATCGAGCAACTGGGCAAAGTCATTGAGTACAACACCTCGTGCTCGCCCGTGTTCATCCAGCGCGCGGGCGATGCAGCTATTCGCGGAGGTGACGCCGTGATCGCTCGCACGCAGGCTCGCTTTCGTAATGCGCGCGATCATCTGTGCGCTGCGCTCAACGCGCTGCCGGGCGTGCATGCGCCGCCGCCACCTGCTGCGATGTATGCGTTCTTCAAAGTCGACGGCATGAAGGATTCGCTCGGTTTCTGCAAGCGACTGGTCACCGACTACGATCTCGGTATCGCGCCGGGTGCAGGCTTTGGCGACGAGGGCGAAGGCTATCTACGCTGGTGCTTTGCGAGCGAATTGCCGAGGCTGGACGACGGGATCGCGCGCTTCAAGGCGGGGCTTGGCGCACTCAGATAGCAAAGTTGCTCGATTCTTAGGCGATTTCTAGATAAATCGCTTGCAAATCAGTGGTTTGAAGCATAATCTTCAGACTATGCCTACGGTAGCGCTTGTAAGTCGAAAAGGGGGATGCGGAAAAAGTACGCTCGCGACCCATATTGCGTCGTATTTCGCGCGTGAGGGCATGACCATCACGCTCGGAGATCTGGATCATCAGCAGTCGATGCGCGTGTGGCTGAAACGCCGCCCCAGCGCGGCTCCGGCAATTACGGGATGGGTCGGCGAAACCAATGGCAGCGTGCGTCCACCGTCGGGTACGACGCATCTGGTTCTGGATACGCCCGGCGGGTTGCATGGTCTCGCGCTGGCCAAAGTCGCGATGGTCGCCGATGCGATTTTGATTCCCGTGTCTGGGTCGGTGTTTGATCGTGAAGCGGCGTCCGATTGCTGGGCTGAGCTGCGCCTGCATCCGCGCGTGACGAGTGGCCGCTGTCAGGTCGCGGCTGTCGGCATGCGGCTGGATCGGCGCACTCAGGCGGAAGAAATTGCCAGCGATTGGGCCGCTTCGGTTGGGCTCCCCTGGTTGTGCAGTTTGCGTAGCTCGCAGATTTACGTGCGCGCGGTTGAAAACGGGCTCAGCATTTTTGACATGCCCGCGAGCGTCACCGAGATTGATCGCGAACAGTGGCAGCCGCTCTTGGAGTGGCTGTTTGCGCATGGATTTGCGCTGACCGAATCAGGGACAGTGCCGTCCTATGCCCAGGGTGTGCCATCGCGTTTGCCGCAATCGCCAGCCGTGCTTCGGGTGTTGCCTAGAACCAGCGCGAACACCGACGTTCAAGCGGTGATTGAGCCGGAATTTGTGACGCAGATTGCGCGCGAGGCGAGCACCGGATTTGCGCGATTTGTGCCGCGCTTTTTGCGACCGAAGTCGGGCGCCGTGCGCTGAGGGTTCGTCGCACGGCGGGCAATGCTCGCACGACGTCACTTCTCTTTACTGCACGCGCTCTGCTGGACGCGTAGACCCGCCCTGCGTCAATTGAAAGCGCCGAGCCATGCCGTCCTTGACGTCTTCAAACATGATCTCCAGCGGCGTGATGCGGGCGAAGAACGTGGTGTCGGACTTGCCGAATAATTCGAATTCGCCCTGCCCGGTCGCCTGCGCAAAAAGCTTGCCGTCACGCAGGCGAATCGTCACGTCAAAGTTCGGTTGCAGGCGGTAGGTGCCGACGTATTGCGCCATCGTATTTGCGTCGACCGACACTGAAGTTGCGCGCATGGCTTCGAGGTTCTTGAGCGGAATGCCGGGTTCGAGCACATGCAGCGCGATATCGATGACGGGAACGTTTGCATTCGCGAGCACGGCCACCGCCGATTTACGACCTGGATCGACCCACAGCGAGGAGGAGAAACCGCCGGTCATGCCGTCGTGGTTGAACACGGTGCGACCGTTAAGCGGCGCCAGTACCCACGCGAGCCCGGTGGGGTTAATCGGTCCCATCCCGTCGCCGTATTTCTTCTGTGCGAGTGCAAACGCGGCTTTAAGCGGCGTGTCAATCGCCCCGCTCGCAGCCTGCGCGTAGCGGCCCATGTCGCGCGCGCTCAGGATGAGGGCACCGGCAGGCGCGATGACGTCGAAGCTCCAGTGTTTGTTCCGCTTGAGCGTGCCGTCGCGGTCAACGTAGTGAGGGTTGCTGAATCGGGCGCGTTCGCCGTTGGGGATGTCGAGATAGGTCGAGGTGAGGCCGAGCGGCGTCAGCACGCGCTTTTGCAGCAGATCGGCGTACGACATGTCAGCGGCGCGCGCGAGCACGTAGCCAAGCAGGCCGAACCCGAGGTTCGAATAGGCGAAGGCCTCGTCGCGTTTTTTCGTCGTCTTGCCGCCGTCGCTTGCGACGAACGTCTCACGATCTTTCAGATAAACCAGCAGTTGTTGCTCACGATAATCGACGTACGGATCCGCGCGCGTGCCATTCGGCATGTTGTCGGGTAGGCGCGGCAGGCCGGAGCGATGCGTGGCGAGATCAACGAGGCGAATCGGCGCACCGGTAGGGTCGCGCAGCTTCAGGCCTCCACGTAAACCGAGCCCTTGTGGCAGCCACTTTTCCACCGGGTCATCGAGTTTCAGTTCGCCTTTGACCACCATGTCCGCGAGCAAGAGCGCAGTGAAAGTTTTAGTGATGGAGCCCACCTCAAACAGGGTGTCCGCCGTGATCGGGACGGCTTTATCGAGCGACTGAAAGCCCTGCGTGACGATGCGCACCTGATCGCCGTTGACGATAACCGCGGCAAGTCCGACGGCCTGCTTGTCGACTTCGATGCGTTGCGTCAGGATTTCCTTGATCCGGGCGTCGGTGGGTTGCGCCTGCGCGACTGCGCTTGCAAGGGTGCCTGCGAGGCCGATGAGCAGAACGGCGGTGTAGCGACGGAGCAGAGCAGGGTGATTCATGATGCACCAGAGTTTCATAGGATTGATGCTCGGATGCTACGACCGGACCGCCCGGTTGTTGAGGGGCACGCGACGAGCTGCGTGAATGCGCGACGAATCGTGCGAAGCAGCGCTCCTGAAACACGATTTTTTTAGAATCAGCTTATCGACAAAAAGACCATTGATAACGGGCTAGAACGAAATATTGGTGATAGTCGACTATCGGACAAAAGCATCACTAGCCCTTTATTAATGGGTATTGCATTGCAAAAGCTGATCAGAAAATTAGCCAAGGTTGTCTACTACTCGCGACAACAAAAATATAGATAAATCAATAACTTAACAATTGGTCGAGCAATCTGGTCGTTCTGCGGAGACAGCCTAAGAAAGAAATGTCATTGCAAAGTAGAACTCACACCCCATGCTGCCGTCATACTTGCTCAATGTGCCATGCCAAGGGCGTTTTTTTGCAAGGGTAGTTGCAACGTCGGCCAGTCGGGGGAGCGAGGTTTGGTGCATTCATTTCAGCGCGGCATTTGTCGCGCTGACACTCATCGTTTTAGGGAGATACCGATGTTAAAAAATTCATTTCTTGGTCGCCGCGACGAGCCCGTTAGCGCCCCCGCCGTCGGCAATCGTGCCTCGCCTGACGCGCCGCGTTACGCGCCGCAACCTGATGCTCAGCCGCTATCAGCAGTCGCGGTGACACCGCCGTTAAACACAACAGCGCGCACGCCATCGACCGACACAAAAGCCCCGATCAACGGCGCTCATCACGTTGAGTCGTCCGAGCCGCAAACCGTTGGCACGCCGCGCCTCACGGTCGGTCCCAACATCAAACTGAAAGGTGCAGAAATCAATGATTGCGACACTCTGGTGGTCGAGGGCCATGTTGAAGCATCTATGGACAGCAAGACGCTGGAAATTCTCAAAACGGGCTCGTATGAAGGCACCGTGACCATCGACATCGCCGAAATTCACGGCAAATTTTCCGGCAATCTGACGGCGCGAAAAAAGCTCATCGTGCATGCGTCGGGCTGGGTGTCGGGTGTTGTGCGTTATGGCTCGCTGCTCGTGTCCGAAGGCGGCGTGGTCAGCGGTGACATCGCCTCCATCGACAGCAAGGGCGAGCCGCAAAGCGCACTGTTCGCGGGCTATCCGTCGGCGCGAGTAGGCGCTGCCTCGGGCGTGCCGGGCAAGCCCCTTCCAAACGGCGTCGATCATCATGCAGCGGCGTGATCGCTTTTCCACAGGTACAGCCTCGCTACTGCGCCGCACCCAGCAATGGCTCAAAGCGCGTGAGCGCCTGTTTTCGGCATGGTTCGCGCGCGCGCAAACGCGCGCCCGAGATCACTCTCGCCGCAGCGGCTCAGAGCTGCGGCGCCGCCTGGGTGGCGCTGGGGCGATCCTGGTGCCCTATTGGTGGGAATACGAAAGCCCACTGAAGCGGCGCCTGGCGCTGGAGGCGATGATGCGGCGCATGTTTGCGCTCATCCCGGATGCCTCGGGAACGGCCGCTGAACGCGGCAGTATCCAAATGTCATAACGTCGTGCAGAATGAAGGGCCATACCGGCAGGGGGC
>JAYWAQ010000656.1:0-3268 GCA_043782305.1 Burkholderiales bacterium | reverse complement strand
CAAGGTTTGCCGGTGACCGTATTTCCCGGCACGGGGCACTTTTTTCATGGGCGATTGACGGAATTGAAGACTGTCGTCAAGCGGTTTTGCCGCCGCTGAAAAATCTACTTAGTCGCCCGCCATGCTCTGGATCAAATCGCTTCACATCATCGCCGTCATCACATGGATGGCGGGGATTTTCTATTTGCCGCGCCTGTTCGTATATCACGTGCAGGCCAACTCAGAAGGAGACGAGCGGGGTTCTGCGCGGTTCAAAATCATGGAGCGTAAATTATTCTGGGGCATCATGACGCCGAGCGCGGTGTTGACGATTGTGTTCGGCGCGTGGCTTTGGTTGGGCTATGGCATCACCGGAAAATGGTTGATGTGGAAGCTTTTGATCGTGCTGTTACTCGTCGTGTTTCACGTGCTCTGCTGGCGGCACATGCTTGCGTTTCGCGCAGGTGGTAATAAGCACACTGAGCGCTACTTTCGGGTGATGAATGAGTTGCCGGTGTTCGCGCTGTTCGCCATCGTCTTTCTCGTTGTCGTGAAGCCGTTTTGATGCAAGCTGGGCGTGCTCTCGTACTGTTTTCCGGCGGACAGGACTCGACGACTTGTCTGGCCTGGGCGCTGGAGCGCTTCGCACGTGTTGAAACGGTCGGATTTGACTACGGACAACGGCATGCAATTGAGATGACCGTGCGGCTTGAGACCTTGCGTGAGCTGCGCACCACGTTTCCGCAATGGTGCGAAAATTTGGGTGATGATCATGTGATTGACCTCGCCGTGCTGGGGCAAATCAGCGACACCGCGTTAACGCGGGACATGTCGATTGCGTACGAAAAGAGTGGTTTGCCGAATACGTTTGTGCCCGGGCGCAATCTGCTGTTTCTGACGTTTGCGGCGACGATTGCTTATCGTCGTGGGCTTGATACGCTGGTCGGCGGCATGTGCGAAACGGACTTTTCAGGTTATCCGGATTGCCGTGACACCACGATGAAAGCGATGCAATCGGCGTTGTCGCTGGGCCTTGATCGAGACTTAAAAATCGAGACACCGCTGATGTGGATCGATAAGGCCGACACGTGGGCTTTGGCACATTTGCTGGGCGGTGAAGCGTTGACACGGCTGATCACCCTGCACACCCATACTTGCTACAACGGCGTTCGCGATACGCTGCACGTCTGGGGATATGGCTGCGGCGAATGCCCTGCCTGTTCGTTGCGCAAAACGGGTTTCGAAAAGTGGGCGACGCGATGATTGCCGATAGCGTTGCCTCATGACGTACTCTGTCAAGGAAATTTTCTACACGCTGCAAGGCGAAGGCGCGAACGCCGGTCGTTCGGCCGTGTTTTGCCGTTTTGCCGGATGCAATCTGTGGAGCGGGCTGGAGCGTGACCGTGACACGGCAATTTGCAAATTCTGCGACACCGATTTTGTGGGCACCGACGGAACACGCGGCGGGAAATTTCCTGATGCGATCGGACTCGCGGCGACCATCGCGAGCGAGTGGCCCGCGACCAGCAAAGGCAAGCGTTTAGTTGTCTGCACGGGCGGTGAGCCGCTGTTGCAATTGGACGCTGCATTGATCGAAGCGCTGCATGCTGAAGGCTTTGAGATCGCGGTTGAGACTAACGGCACAATTGCCGCGCCTACTGGCATCGACTGGATTTGCGTCAGCCCGAAAGCGGGTGCGCCAATGCTGCAATTGAGCGGTCAAGAGCTGAAAGTCGTCGTGCCGCAGCCGTTTGATTTTGATCATTTAGCTTCACTCGAATTTGAGCATCGTTTTGTGCAACCGATGGACGGCCCTTCGCGCGTCGAAAACACGCAGTTTGCGATTGACTGGTGCATGCAGCATCCGGAGTGGCGACTGTCCGTGCAGACGCATAAAGTGATTGGGATACGCTAGGGCGCACTATGAACTACGAAATCAGCCAGCGTTTCTTCTTCGACGCCGCTCACACACTAAAGCGAAAGATTGAAGCCGAAGGCTCGCGCCGCATTCATGGGCACACGTATCACTGCGAGGTCTCGCTGACAGGCACGCCCGACGCAAAGACCGGCATGGTGAGCGACCTGGGCCTTCTGCGCGCGCAGCTGGAGACCGTACGCGACCAGCTGGATCACCACTATCTTGATGAAATCACGGGCTTGGGTGTGCCGACGCTGGAAAATCTCTGCACCTTTGTCTGGCGCGCAGTTGAACCGAAATTTTCCAATATTGCCTGCGTTCATATCTGGCGTGAAGGAATGGGCGACGGTTGTCGCCTGCGAAAGTAATCATGGCAACTCATCAACCACGCGCCACCTTGTCGGTCAAAACGTCGCCCGTTCAGCAGAAGAATCAGCGCTTCTTCGCTCCCTGTCCGCGGGGGCTCGAAGGCGTACTGTTCGATGAGTTGACCGAACTTGGCGCACTTCACGTCGGTCCGACCGACGGCGGGGTCGCGTTTCAAGGGCCATTTACGCTGGGTTACCGCGTGTGTTTGTGGAGTCGGATCGCCAGCCGCGTGCTGTGGCAACTGGCCGAGGACGAATACCACCACGAAGAAGATATTTACGAAATCGCGCGCAGCATTGCCTGGCCGAGCTTGTTCACGGCGCAGGAGTTGATTCGCGTGCAGGTCGACGCGATCCGTTCGCCGGTGACGAGCCTTGAATTCGTCACCCTGCGGGTGAAAGACGCCATCGTCGACAGCTTCCGCGCTGTGCAGGACGAGCGCCCTTCGGTCGATACCAGCATGCCCGATATGCGTATTCACGTTTTCCTCACGGCGTACACCGCGACGGTTTATCTCGATCTCGCGGGCGAAGCGCTGTTCAAGCGCGGTTATCGTCGTGAGGGGCTGCAAGCGCCTCTGCGCGAAAACCTCGCGGCGGGCATGCTTGCGCTCAAGGGCTGGCGCGGGCAGATGCCGCTGTTCGATCCGATGTGCGGCAGCGGAACGATTTTGACCGAGGCCGCGATGATCGCCATGAATCTCGCGCCGGGCGGGCAGCGGCCATTTGCCTTCGAGAAGATCCGCAATTTCGAGCGGGGTGTCTTTGATGCAATGCGCGCCGAGGCGGCAGCCGGTTCGAAGCCGTTGCCAAAAAATTTGCTGTTCGGCAACGACCGGGATATTGACGCGCTCGAAGTCACGCGACGGCATTTACAGAATATCGGCGGCGAAGCGACGGCCTCGGCGGTGACGATCACGAACGTCCCGATGGAAACGCTTGCCGCCCCCGCTCCGACCGGTCTGTTGCTCACCAATCCGCCGTACGGCGAACGCCTGAACGA
>JAYWAQ010000655.1:0-3271 GCA_043782305.1 Burkholderiales bacterium | reverse complement strand
TTTAGTCAACCGAAGACCGCAAAACCTGATACCGAGCGAAACAAAACGTTCCGGGCGGATTTGTTTTGCATCGCGTGGGTGTTGGCGATTGTGGTGTTCTTCAGTCTCTCCCGCTCGAAGCTTCCCGCGTACATCATTCCCGTGTTTCCGGCGCTGGCGTTATTGGCTGGTCGTCGTGCGTTTCTTGAGCAATTAGGCGTGCTGCGCAGCTGCGCCGTCGCTTGTGTGGTGGTTGGTACAGCGCTGACGTTCGGTGCCACGCAGCTGCATTTGTGGGAAAAATTTGTGGCGATTGGCCCGGATGCCGTGAGCGGTTTGCCGTGGGTATTTGTAGCGACTGCCAGCCTGATTGTTGGTGGCGTTGCTGCTTTGCTATTGTTGTGGCGCAGCCAGTTACCGGGAAGTGCGGTGGCCATCACAGTCGGCAGTTTCGCCTTCTGGGGGTTCGTGTTTGTGTTCCTGCAGCATGTGGATGCCGCGTTCTCGTCAGAGCGCCTGATAAAGGTGCTGGTTGCTGACGAGCGACCGTTCGCGCCGGAAGCGCCGTTCTACTCGCTAGGGTCGCTTGACTATTCGGTGCCCTTCTATTTGGGACGACCGGTGACCGTCGTCGGTCATCGTGGTGAACTGGATTCGGGCTTGCTGGCAGAGCCTGCAAAGGGAATCAGTTCGACCGCAGAATTTCAGCAGCGCTGGGTGTCAGGCGTTGGCCGCGCGTACGCCGTGATGCGCGCGGATCGCTACGCCGAATTAATGGAAGCTGGGTTAGCGATGAATCTGGTGACGCGTGATCGCAGATTGGTCGTGGTGAGCCGTGGCGACCCGTCACCACCCGGCGAACTAGCGGCGAGCAGATAGATTGGCTAAAGGGCCCTAAAGCTGGTCTCGTAGCTGCTCGGCCGCCTCCTGCATCTGCGGTACAAAGCGCTTGATCGCAACGCCTGCGGGCAGCGACGCGCTCGACATCGACACGCCGAGTGCCCCCACCGGAATGCCTGATCCATCAATCAAGGGCACCGCGATACCGCGCAAGCCCATTTCAAACTGGCTTTCGCTTAAGCCGTAGCCCTGAGTGCGCATTTTGATGATGTCGCGCTTGATGATATTTTTGTCGGTAACTGTTTGCGGTGTGTAGGCCTTCAGATCGGCTCCCGCCAGCCATCTGTCCAGTGCCGCATCCGCCAAAAAGCTCAACATCACGCGGCCCGCGGCGACTGTGTGCGCGGGCAGACGCGTTCCCGGTTCAAGGCCGGTGGACATGAGTCGGGGCGCCGTAGCGCGGCTGATGTAGACGGCCTCAAAGCCCTCCAGCACGGCGAGGTTGGTCGATTCACCCAATGCCTCGGTCAGCTTTTGCAAGACCGGGGACACCGTTCGCGGCAGGCGCGCGGATGCAACGTACGAGTGACCCAGGCGCATGACTTTCGGCGTCAGCCAGAAAGACTTTCCGTCGGTTGCCATATAGCCCAACGCGGTGAGCGTCATCAGGTACCGACGTGCTGCCGCGCGGCTTAGATCAAGTCGGTTGGCCAGCTCGCTCTGAGTGAGTCGGGGCGTTGCATCATCGAACGCACAAATGACCTCGAGGCCTTTGCGCAGGCCGTCAATCATGTCGGCCTTCTGCATTTCTGCGGGCACAACAGGTATCGGATGCGAGATCAGGAGATTTGCCATTTTTTTATAGCCTTTGCTTGACTTGTGCTTTATCTTGTGTTCTATTATCGCACATCCGTTCGTTAATCGCACAAAACATAAACAGTTTAATGCAATTTTCTCGCGATCACAGGGCGAAAGCAGATACGGTTTCAGGTACTAAATGCATTAAAGCGAAAGCTTGCGGTGAAGAAATGAGCACAATGAATCCTCTGGGTGTTGACGGTATTGAATACGTGGAATACGTCACGTTGGAACCGCAGTCATTTGGTGCTGCGCTGGAGCGGCTGGGTTTTGCTGCGGTGGCGCGCCACCGCTCGCGCGAAATCGTGCTTTATCGTGCGGGTGGCATGAATGTCATCGTGAATGCTGATCCGGCGGTTGCGGGTAGCGCAGACGAAGATACGCTGGCGCCACGCCTGAAAGCATTCGCGCTTCGCGTGCGCGACGCTGCCGCCGCATATTCGCACTGCATCGAGAAAGGCGCATGGCCCATTTCCGATAACTACGCTGGCAATGCAGCGCCTCGCGCAGGTGCGATGGAGTTAAACATTCCCGGCATCATGGGCGTGGGCGATAGCGTGATCTATTTTGTGGATCGCTACGAAGAGTTCTCGATCTACGACGTTGATTTCAAAAAAATCCCGTCGGTTGCTGAAGCCCCACCGGCAATTGCGGGAATGCATTTCTTCGGCATCGTGCAGGCTATTGAAGAAGCGCGCACCAAGGAATGGGTCGACTTCTACAAGGAATTGTTTGGCTTCACGGTGTTGCCGCAAGGCCAGTATTTCGGCGTTTTGCCGAAAGGCACACTGCTGGAGAGCCCGTGTCGGAAGTTCTATCTGCAACTGGTCGAGCCGCCGGAGCAGGCAGCTGTGCTGGCCTGGCAGGAGAAGTTGACGCGCGTGGGCTTTGGCGCGCCTGACATCACCGCACTGGTCGCACAACTCGCCGCACGCGGGGTGACGTTCATCGAGAGCAACAGCGTGCACACCAGCGACAAAGGCGCTGTGACTTACCTGGGCGGCACGTCGTTTGAATTTGTGAAGAGCCATCTCGGAGCCGGCGAGGCAGCCGCCGAGGTAAGGGCGTGATACCAATCTCCGGCACCACACGCGTGTTCCCGGTGATCGGCTGGCCGGTTGAGCAGGTCAAGGCCCCCGCGATTTACAACGCATACTTCGCCAAGCACTGCATTGACGCGATTTGCGTGCCGATGCGTGTTGCGCCTGAGCACTTTGCGAGCTTCGTGAAAAGCATGATGAGCGCACCAAACATTGGCGGCATTTGTGTGGCGATTCCGCATAAGGCTGCGACGGTTCAAGTCGGCGACATCGCGACCGATGCCGCGCTCGCAGCGGGCGCGGCCAACGCGATCTTTCGCGACAACGACGGCCGAATCGTCGCCGATCTGATTGATGGTGAGGGCTTTGTGCGCGCGCTGGACGTGACGGCCGCGCCGGAGGGATTTGACTACCCGAACTGCTCCGCACTGATCGTCGGTTGTGGTGGCGTAGGCAGTGCGATTGCCGCGTCACTTGCGGATCGCGGCATCGCGCATCTGGGGTTGGTTGATATCGACTCGACGGTGGTGAGCGGCCTCGCCAACCGCCTGCGC
>JAYWAQ010000654.1:0-3275 GCA_043782305.1 Burkholderiales bacterium | reverse complement strand
ACTACAACCGCATTTTGTTGTCCCCGGTTTTGGCGGGCGAGCAGACGATCAAGGACATCGTCTTGAACGACTGGGATTGGTACAAAAACAATGGTATCAATCTGATCACCGGCAAAACGATCACCGAGATTCATCGCACGCGGCGTGAGCTGACGACGGGTAGCGGCGAGAAGTACAACTATGACCGTCTGCTCATTGCAACGGGCTCTAACCCGTTCATCCTGCCGATTGAAGGCAAGAGCCTGCCCGGCGTGATCTCGTATCGCGACATTGCCGATACCGAGGCCATGATCGATGCAGCGAAGGTCTACAAGAACGCGGTCGTCATCGGCGGCGGTTTGCTCGGGCTCGAAGCGGCGAACGGCTTGAAGCTGCGCGGCATGGATGTGACCGTGGTGCACGTCATGCCCTGGCTCATGGAGCGCCAGCTTGATGAAAAGGCCGGCAAATTGTTGCAGGCCTCGCTCGAAGCCAAGGGCATCAATTTCAAAATGCAGGCGCAAACCGAGGCACTGATCGCAGGTGAGTCGGGTCGAGTCGCAGCGCTCCGTTTCAAGACGGGCGAACAGATTCCAGCGGACCTCGTCGTGATGGCGGTCGGTATTCGTCCGAACACTGCGCTTGCAGAAAAATCGGGCTTGCAAGTTAGCGCGCGTCCCGGCGGCATCATCGTGAACGATACGATGCAGACGCTGACTGATCCGCGTATCTATTCGGTCGGCGAATGCGTCAATCATCGTGGCACCGCTTACGGCCTGGTCGCGCCGCTGTTCGAAATGGCGAAAGTCTGCGCGAATCACCTTGCCGAGTACGGCATTGGCCGCTATGTGGGATCAGTGACATCTACCAAGCTCAAAGTCACCGGTGTTGACCTCTTCAGCGCAGGCAACTTTCAGGGCGGTGAGGGTTTCGAGGACATCGTGTTGTCCGACCCGATGGGTGGTGTTTACAAGCGCCTTGTTGTGAAGGACGACAAGCTGGTCGGTGCCTGCTTGTACGGAGACACGGTCGACGGTTCGTGGTATTTCAAACTGTTGCGCGAAGGCAAAAACGTTGCCGAAATTCGCGATCAGTTGATGTTCGGTGAATCGAATATCGGTGACGTGGGCCATGAGGGCAACACCCGCGCCGTGACCATGAAAGATACCGACGAAGTCTGCGGCTGTAATGGCGTGTGCAAAGGCACGATCACCAAGGCGATCAACGAAAAAGGATTGTTTACGCTCGACGAGGTGAGGAAGCACACCAAAGCCTCCTCCTCATGTGGCTCCTGTACGGGACTCGTCGAGCAACTTCTTATGTTCACCGCAGGCGGTGATTACAGCGCGACGCCGAAGATGAAACCGATGTGCGCCTGCACCGACAGCACGCATCAGCACACGCGAGACGCCATTCGCGAACAGAAGTTGTTGTCGGTTCCGGAGGTCATGAAATCGCTCGGCTGGCGTACGCCAAACGGCTGCTCGTCATGCCGCCCCGCGATCAACTATTACCTGCTCTCGACCTGGCCAAAAGAGTACGTTGATGATCCGCAATCACGCTATATCAACGAACGCGCGCATGCCAACATCCAGAAGGACGGCACGTTCAGCGTTATTCCGCGTATGTGGGGCGGCGAGACGACGGCCGATGAGTTGCGACGCATTGCCAACGCTGTCGACAAGTACAAGATCCCGACCGTGAAAGTCACGGGCGGTCAGCGTATCGATTTGCTCGGTGTGAAGAAGGAAGATTTGCCTGCAGTGTGGAAAGACATCGGCATGCCTTCGGGTCACGCGTACGCTAAAGCACTGCGTACTGTGAAGACTTGTGTCGGCTCCGAATGGTGTCGGTTCGGCACCCAGGATTCCACGCAGATGGGCAAGGACATGGAGCGCGCGATGTGGAAGATGTACGCGCCGCACAAAGTGAAATTCGCCGTCAGCGGTTGTCCTCGAAACTGCGCGGAGGCTGGCATCAAGGACGTGGGTGTGATTGGCGTTGATTCCGGCTGGGAGCTCTACGTGGGCGGCAACGGTGGTATCAAAACCGAAGTCGCGCAATTCTTCGTCAAAGTCAAATCCTCCGATGAAGTCCTCGAATACACGGGCGCATTCATTCAGTTGTATCGCGAAGAAGGCTGGTATCTTGAGCGCACAGTGCACTACCTGGCTCGCGTCGGTCTCGACTACGCCAAACAAAAAGTAGTCGAAGATGCCGCGAACCGTAAGGCGCTGTGGGAGCGGTTGCAGTTCGCTCTCGACGGTGAACCGGATCCGTGGTTTGAGTTCGACAAAGCGCGTGTAGATACCAGGCAGTTCATCCCGATCAAGCCGATTGCTGCTGATACCGTTGCTACCGTTTGAACCGATAAATTATGAGTGCGATAGAGACAGAAATGAGTTGGAGATTTGCGTGCAAGTTGGACGAACTGCCAGTATTGGGCGCTCGCGTCCTTGAACGCAGTGAGACCGAGGGCGGCAACGTCGCCGTGTTCCGCAACAGCGAAGACGTAGTGTTCGCGCTGCTCGATAAATGTCCGCACAAGGGCGGCCCATTGTCTCAGGGTATAGTGTTCGGCGAGCGTGTGGCCTGCCCACTGCACAACTGGTCGATTGAGTTGAAAAGTGGCGAGGCTGTTGCGCCGGACGTCGGATGCACGAAACGGTTTCCGGTCAAGGTTGATGGTGGAGATGTCTTCGTTGACCTTGGCTGAACTCCCTCGAAACGGGATGCCAAGTGCCTGAAGTTAAAACCACCTGCCCCTACTGCGGCGTTGGCTGCGGAGTACTGGCGACAACGGACGGAACAAAAATCAACGCAGTACGCGGTGATCCAGATCATCCCGCGAACTTTGGTCGCCTCTGCACCAAAGGCAGCACGCTGCATCTGACGACAACGCCGTACGGCCGCGCGCTCCATCCCGAAATGCGAACCTCTCGCGCGGAACCGCGCAAGCGCGTAAGCTGGGACGTTGTGCTCGATACGCTGGTAGACAAGTTTGCTAAGACTATCGCTGAACACGGCCCCGACAGCGTCGGTTTTTACATCTCCGGCCAACTGATGACCGAGGACTATTACGTCTTCAACAAGCTCGCCAAGGGCTTGATCGGTACAAACAACGTCGACACCAATTCACGACTCTGTATGTCGTCCGCCGTGGCAGGCTACAAGGCGACGCTGGGAGCCGACGCGCCGCCCGCTTGCTATGACGATTTGAACCACGCAGAACTCATCGTGATCGCCGGTAGCAACGCCGCCTGGGCGCACCCGATTTTGTATCGCCGACTTGAGGA
>JAYWAQ010000653.1:0-9082 GCA_043782305.1 Burkholderiales bacterium | reverse complement strand
AGCATGATTTGCAAACGCTCGCGGAATTCACACGCTACATGCCGCATGGCACGTCGCTGCGCATGGGTCGACTGGGATATCAGAGCGACGCGCCGTAGCCCTCGAGGCTGTTGTAGCTCACGGCGAGCGACGACTGCGCATCGCTCTGATATCCCAGTCGACCCATGCGCAGCGACGTGCCATGCGGCATGTAGCGTGTGAATTCCGCGAGCGTTTGCAAATCATGCTGTCGTCCGTCGACAAACGACGAGCACACGGCCGGCGACGCGCCGAACAGCGTCATCAGCAAAAACGCATGACGCCGAAAATTGCGAATCAGCGAAAAATATTCCTCGCTTGTCACGCCCGGCAGCGACCAGTTGTAATGAATGCCCGAGATCGTCTGCATGCGCCGCCCGTAGCGATGGCCGAGGCCCATGCGATACACGCTCTTGGCGCGCCCCACGTTCGACGAACCAAAGCGTGCCAGTGGAATCGTCTCATCCGTTGGCAACCCGCACGGCATCGACGACACCCACAGCATCTCGTTGCCTGCATCACGCAGGCTGCGGTAGGTGAACTGGTGAATCTCGGTTAATTCGGCGAGACAGGACTCGGCATCGGGGTGAACACCGGTGATCAGCTCTACCTGAGATTCACTGAAATCGGTCGTGATCCTCGGGTGTGTGAGGGCGGAACCGAGCGCGGCGGGATGGGGCGTTAATGCGAGGCCGCCAGTGGGCAAGGCGCGCAGACTTTCCTTTTCGATGCCGCGACCCATGCCCTTGATGCGTTCGGTGGAAAGTGCGGCCAGGCGCATTTGCAAACTCGTCATGTCGTGTGCTTCGGGAAAATCAGTGAAGGGTGCGGGGCTGTAACGGTAGCACGCGGTCGTGTCTACTTGGGGACGGTCTGACACGAACTCAACCGGGCGGTTTGTAGCCTTAAGATGGCCGGTCAACGGCACAATTTTTGCCATGACACCCATTTACAACGGTGCTGATGCAGCATCGGATTTGGAGTGGCGGAGATAACCCCAGTCGAGCGATTGCCCGAATAATTCTAAGGCTGTTAAATCGTAGCTGAAAAATTGCAAAGTCAGCTGAACGAACGCCATTGGCAGCGCTTGGGTTAGCGTGATCGTTTGAAACACGCCGTCAAAATAAAAAGGGCAGCCGGAGCCGCCCTTTTCGCCGCAATGGTTGGCTTAACGTGCGCGCAATTTGCGAATCGCTGCGAGTTGGGCAACGGCAGAAATCAGTTCAGCCTGCGCAGCCGCAGCATTGACGTCCGACTTGTTGTCGCGCAACGCCTCTTCGGCGCGCTGTTTCGCTTCCATGGCCTTCGCTTCATCGAGGTCTTTACCTCGAATCGCGGTGTCCGCGAGCACGGTCACGATACCGGGCTGCACTTCGAGAATGCCGCCAGCCACGAAGACGAATTCTTCGCCGCCATCGGCCTTTTCGATGCGCACCGCGCCCGGACGGATACGGGTGATGAGCGGCGTGTGCTTCGGCAGAATGCCGAGCTCGCCCGATTCGCCCGGCAATGCGACGAACTTCGCCTCGCCCGAGAAAATCGAGGCCTCGGCGCTGACGACGTCTACGTGAATGGTTGACATGTTGTACCTGCGCTTAGACCAGTGTCTTCGCTTTTTCAAACGCTTCTTCGATCACGCCAACCATGTAGAACGCCTGCTCAGGCAGGTGATCACATTCGCCATTAACGATCATATTGAAGCCGCGGATGGTGTCTTTGAGCGACACGATCTTGCCGGGTGAACCAGTGAACACTTCAGCCACGTTGAACGGTTGCGACAGATAACGCTGGATCTTTCGAGCACGAGACACGGCGAGCTTGTCTTCCGGGGCCAGCTCGTCCATGCCGAGAATCGCGATGATGTCGCGCAGCTCTTTGTAGCGTTGCAGCGTAGCCTGAACGGCGCGCGTGCAGTTGTAATGCACATCACCAATCACGAGCGGGTCGATCTGGCGCGACGTTGAGTCGAGCGGATCCACCGCCGGGAAGATACCGAGCGATGCGATGTCACGCGACAGCACAACCGTCGCATCCAAGTGCTGGAAGGTCGTTGCAGGAGACGGGTCGGTCAAGTCATCGGCTGGCACGTACACGGCCTGAATCGATGTGATCGAACCCGTCTTGGTGGACGTAATGCGCTCTTGCAGGCGGCCCATCTCTTCGGCCAGTGTTGGCTGGTAACCCACGGCCGACGGCATACGGCCGAGCAGCGCGGACACTTCAGTACCGGCCAGCGTGTAGCGGTAAATGTTGTCTACGAAGAACAGAATGTCGAGACCTTCGTCACGGAATTTTTCAGCCATCGTGAGGCCGGTCAGCGCGACGCGCAGACGGTTGCCTGGCGGTTCGTTCATCTGACCGAATACCATCGCGACTTTGTCGAGCACTTTCGACTCTTCCATCTCGTGATAGAAGTCGTTGCCCTCACGAGTGCGCTCACCCACGCCAGCGAACACGGAGAAACCACCGTAACTCTTGGCGATGTTGTTGATGAGCTCCATCATGGTCACGGTTTTGCCCACACCGGCACCACCGAACAGACCAATCTTGCCGCCCTTGGCGAACGGGCAAATGAGGTCGATCACCTTGATGCCGGTTTCGAGAAGCTCTGTGGTTGGCTTCAGGTCTTCCATCAACGGCGGCTTCTGATGGATCGCGCGGCGCTCTTCGGTCGCGATGGGGCCAGCGTCGTCGATCGGGCGACCCAGCACGTCCATGATGCGACCGAGCGTTGCCTTGCCGACGGGCACGGAAATACCGATGCCGGAGTTGTTGATTTTCATGCCGCGGCGGAGGCCGTCGGACGCGCCCATGGCGATGGTTCGCACTACGCCGTCGCCCAGCTGCTGCTGCACCTCGAAGGTGAGACCGGCTTCAACACCCGCGTGATTCGCGGAGCTGTCGAGCGTCAGTGCGTCGAAAATTTTCGGCATCGCGCTGCGTGGGAACTCAATGTCCACCACCGCGCCGATGCACTGAACGATACTGCCTTGATTCGTGCTCATCGTCTTATCCTGTTTTTCAATAACTAATCAATTTTTGGGATCAACCGACGGCCGCAGCGCCGCTGACGATCTCGGAGAGTTCTTTGGTAATGGCGGCCTGACGTGCCTTGTTGTACGAGAGTTGCAGCCCGCCGATGACTTCTTTGGCGTTGTCGGATGCCGCTTTCATCGCCACCATGCGCGCCGATTGCTCGGACGCCATGTTCTCGGCAACCGCCTGATACACCAGAGCTTCGACGTAGCGAACGAGAAGTTCGTCCACGACAGTTTGCGCGTCGGGCTCGTAGATGTAGTCCCAGCTGTAGGCCTGCTTCTCGGCGGCCGATTGCTCGAACTTGTCCGACGTCAGTGGCAACAATTGCTGCACGACTGATTCCTGTTTCATCGTGTTGATGAAACGGGTGTAGGCAATGTAGACGGTGTCGACTTCGCCTTTTTCGTAGGCGTCAAGCTGCACTTTGACAGCGCCGATCATCTTCTCAAGATGCGGTGTGTCACCGAGACCGACAATGTGCGAAACGACCTGAGCGCCGAGACGGTTCATGAAGCTGAAGCCTTTGTTACCAATGGCCGTGACCTGTGCTTTGGAGCCAGCCGCTTCGAACTCCTTGAACTTGGCGACGACTGCGCGCAGGATGTTGGTGTTCAAGCCACCGCACAAGCCCTTGTCTGTCGTCACCACGATCATGCCGACCTTGTTCGCGCCCGTGCGCTTGATCAGGAAGGGATGCCGGTACTCGGGATTCGCGCCGGACATGTGTGCGGCAATGTTTCGCACCTTGTCAGCGTACGGTCGAGCCGCGCGCATCCGCTCCTGCGCTTTGCGCATTTTGGATGCGGCGACCATTTCCATCGCCTTGGTGATCTTCCGAGTGTTTTGGACACTCTTGATCTTGGTTCTAATCTCTTTTGAGCCAGCCATGATTTGCTTTCAGGCTTCTAGTAGGAACCGTTGGCTTTGAAGTCTTTCATTGCAGCCGTGAGTGCGGTCTCGTCATCTTTCGGCAAATCCTTGCTGTCTTCGATGCGCTTGGTCAAGTCAGCGTATTTGGTCTGCATGAATTTATGCAGCGCTTTTTCAGCGGCCAGTGCTTTAGTAACTGGCACGTCGTCGAAGAAGCCACCATTCACGCCAAACAGCGTGAAGGCCATTTCCGAGACTGACAACGGTGCGTATTGAGCCTGCTTCATCAGTTCAGTCACCAGGCGACCACGCTCCAATTGCTTGCGGGTGGCTTCGTCGAGGTCAGACGCGAACTGCGCGAACGCTGCCAACTCACGATACTGAGCCAGCGCCAGACGAACACCGCCGCCGAGCTTTTTAATGATTTTGGTTTGCGCAGCGCCGCCAACGCGAGACACCGAAATACCGGCGTTGATCGCAGGACGGATACCGGCGTTGAACAGATCGGTCTCAAGGAAAATCTGGCCGTCGGTAATCGAAATCACGTTGGTCGGGACGAAAGCGGACACGTCACCCGCCTGCGTTTCGATGATCGGCAGCGCGGTCAGCGAGCCGGTCTTGCCTTTAACGGCGCCTTTGGTGAATTTTTCGACGTAATCTTCGTTCACACGAGCAGCGCGCTCAAGCAGGCGGCTATGGAGATAGAACACGTCGCCAGGGAATGCTTCACGGCCCGGAGGACGTCGCAGCAACAGGGAAATTTGACGGTAAGCCACGGCCTGTTTCGACAGATCGTCATAAACAATCAGCGCGTCTTCGCCGCGATCACGGAAGTACTCGCCCATCGTGCAGCCTGCGTAGGCCGACAGGTATTGCATCGCTGGCGAATCAGACGCAGTAGCCGCAACAACGATGGTGTAGGCCATCGCGCCCTTTTCTTCGAGCTTCTTGACCAGCGTGACGACGGTCGATGCCTTTTGGCCGATCGCGACGTAAACACAGACGAGGTCTTTGCCCTTTTGGTTGATGATCGTGTCGATAGCGACAGCGGTCTTGCCGGTTTGGCGATCACCAATGATCAGTTCGCGTTGACCGCGACCGACTGGCACCATTGCGTCAATCGACTTCAGGCCGGTTTGCACAGGCTGCGACACCGATTTACGGGCGATCACGCCCGGTGCAACCTTTTCGATCACGTCGGTTTCTTTGGCGTTGATCGGACCTTTGCCGTCGACTGGTTCGCCGAGCGCGTTGACCACACGGCCAATCAGTTCACGACCAACCGGAACCGACAGAATGCGTCCGGTTGATTTAACCGTGTCGCCTTCGGTGATGTGCTCGTACGAGCCCAAAATCACGGCGCCGACAGAGTCGCGCTCGAGGTTCAACGCGAGGCCGAACGTATTTCCGGGGAACTCAAGCATTTCGCCTTGCATGACGTCTGCGAGACCATGCACGCGGCAGATACCGTCGGTCACCGAGACCACCGTGCCCTGGGTCCGCACTTCGCTGCCAACATCAAGATTTGCGATCTTGGCTTTAATCAGTTCGCTGATTTCAGAGGGATTCAAATTCATTACTTTTTCTCCAGAGCCGGAGCGAGTTATTTGGTTTCGTTACGCCTTGATTTGGCGTGACATCTTGTTCAATTGGCCAACAACGGTGCGATCAATCACTTGATCTCCAACGATGATCTTGGCACCGCCGATGAGCGTGGGATCAACTTCTTCCACGGTGTCGATCTGACGGGAATAGCGCCTTGCGAGCGCACCCTTCAGTTCTTCGCGTTGCTGATCGGTCAGAGGAAAAGCCGAGACGATAGTGGCGCGAGCCACGTTGTCGTTGTCGCGCTTCAACGCCTGAAAGTGATCGTTGATTTGCGGCAACAGCTTGATGCGATCGGCATCGAGGAGCACGTTGACAAAGCTCGTGGTCGCCACGTCCAGCTTGTCGCCCATCACCGTGGTGAAGAGAGACTGCTTTTGTTCGACCGAGAGCTTCGGGTTGTCAACCGCTGCCGACACCTTGGCATCAGACGCGACCGCCGCCAGAAGGCTCAACGTGTCGGCCCACTTCGGCAACGCGCCGCCGTCGCAGGCAAGCGCGAACGCCGCTTCTGCGTACGGACGGGCGATGGTCGCGAGTTCAGCCATGGTTACAGCTCAGCCTTCAGCTGGCCCAACAGTTCCGAGTGGACTTGCGGGTTGATTTCGCGCTTGAGGATTCGTTCAGCACCGGCAACAGCCAGATCAGCCACGCGATCACGCAACTCTGCTTTGGCTTTCACCGAAAGTTGCGCGATTTCGTCCGCGGCCATCTGCTTTTCGCGATCACCGGCGGCTTTTGCCTCGCCTTTGGACGCGTCAATGGTGGCGGTGCGCTGCTTTTCAGCCAGAGCAACAATCTCAGAGGCTTTGGCTTTGGCCTCGGCGATGATTTTGTCGACTTCCTTTTGTGCAGTTGCGAGCGATGCTTTGCCTTTTTCGGCTTCGGCCAGGCCGTCCGCTATTTGGCGACGACGACCATCGACCGCGTCAGCCAGTGGCGGCAACACGAACTTGTAAACGACGAACAGAAATATGAAAAAGCCAATGCCTTGCAGCAGGAGCGTCATGCCGAGATTCATGCGGCGACTCCGATGTAGAAAGTTGAAATAACGGGAATTACTTAACGTTCAAGACTGCGTTCAGCAGCGGGTTGTTGGTCGCGAGGAACATTGCGATACCAACGCCGATGATGAACGATGCGTCGATCAGGCCTAGCAGCAGGAACACTTTGCCTTGCAGTTGTGGGATCAGTTCAGGTTGGCGAGCAGCCGATTCCAGGAACTTCGAGCACATGATGCCCACACCGATACAGGCACCCAGCGCGCCGAGACCAATAATGATGCCCACTGCAATGGCTGTGTAGCCCTGCACCGAAGCGATAACCATCATTTTTTGAATGACTTCCATTTTGTTTCCTTTTTTACAGAGAGATTGAGAATTAAAGTAACGAAAACTATTGCTACGTGACGGCTAGTGGTGCTCGTGCGCCAAGGCGCTCAATGCGACTCATGTGCCATAGCCAGATACACCGCCGTGAGCATCATGAATATGAACGCTTGCAACGGAACAACGAGAAGGTGGAAGATGGCCCAGCCAGCGTGCAGCACCGCACCGCTGAGCACGCCAAAAATCCCGGCGCCAGCCAAAAGCGAGATCAGCAAAAAGATCACTTCGCCCGCATACATGTTGCCGAATAGACGCAATGCAAGCGAGAGCGGCTTGGACAAGAGCTCGATCATCTGAAACAGGAAGTTGATCGGCAACAGCACGATTTTGGCGATGATATTGCCGCCGTGAAATGGCGTCATCGTCAGCTCGTGGATGTAACCACCGATGCCTTTGACCTTGATGCTTTCAACGATCATCAAGAGGATGACCGACAGCGAAATAGCGAGCGTGGTGTTTAAGTCAGCCGTGGCGACCGGCTTCCAGGCTTCAGCGAAAGGATGCGTTGCCAGCCCCACGAAATCCACTGGCAGGAACTTCACCGAGTTCATCGCCAGAATCCAGACAAACACGGTAAACGACACTGCCACGATCCAGCGGCGGTTGCCGGTGAACATGTCTTTCACCTGAGCATCAACAAATTCATAGAGCAGTTCAAAGAACGCCTGCGCTTTGCCCGGCACGCCCTCAGTCTTGACGCCGCGCGACAGAATCCACAAGCCGCCAAATACGAGTGCGCCAAGCAACCAGCCCGTAACGACGGTGTCGACGTTGATCTCATTGCCGCCGACCATTCCATGCAGGTTGGTCAGGTGGTGCTGAATGTATTCAGTTGGCGATTGGGTAGCGCTGCTGGCTTCGGACATAATTTTTTGTACCGCGTCAGTTGTTCTGTTTGTTACTTTGTTACTTACTTGCCAGCGTTGGTGAGCAACACTGCCCGCCACGTCAACAACGTCACCAAAAATGTCGTAAACATTGCCGGGATAACCAGCGCATCGTAGAACTTCATAATTACACCGAGCTGAACGGCGATAAAAACAAGTTTCACGAGTTCCGCCCGAAGGATGGGCCAAAGGCCTGTTCCGTTCGAGTGGCTTAAACCAAAATTTGCTACGAACACATAGATCAGCGAGGCGAAGACGTTGGTCAAACCGCCCAAGATGGCGGACACCGCTCCATGCTCCCCCGAGATGAACCCTGCGATCACAGCGAACCCGACGGTAATGCCCAGCTGCCAGTAAAGCATCCGGACAATGTTCGGGTTTTGCAGACTGATATCACTCAACATAACGAACTAACAAAACGAGATTTCCATGAAGACTGCGCTCCGATAGTCTGGCGCGCGGCGGTTTCCTGTAGTTTCATGTTGCCAGCGACGATTTTGCGTAACGTCAATCCAACAAAGCCAGCAATTATAGTCAGCGAATTGCTTTTGTTGCAACGCACAAATTTCGAGAATCTTGCGTTTGATCAATCGACTTGGCCATCAGCTTTTTGATGAAATGGCTATTTTATTGGGGCTGAACTGTGATTGGCCAATAAGTCGACTTACCGACAAATCGACCCTTATCCCTTAATCAGTGGTCATTTCAAAGAAAAGCCAATCAGCTACTGAGGCCGATTTACGCGTCCCATCGGTGCGGCAAGCGCACCAAACCCTGCTCTCGTGAATCGCCCTGCACCGTGAAATTGCGCTCCACCGTGTCGTAAACACGCATCCCTTCCGGATCCATCGCATGCGCTCGCAACGTGTAGGCCCCCGGTAGTAAAGCCCAATCCGAGAAAGTGAGCGCAAACTCAAAGGCTCCTGATCCAACGTCGCGGAGCGTAGCCCCATCGATTTCGGACGTCGTGCCGTACACCGGCGTGCCGTCCATGCGCACAATGCCCACTGCGACTTGTGGCCGACGCCCGTCACGGCTTTTAATCCGTCCGCGAACACTCATCCCGGTCGTTGCGACATCGTCCAGCTGCAAATCGGTGACCGCATACTGGCCCAGCGCCGACGCATCACGATCATCCCTGACCAGGGCTTCCAGCTTCGCGCCCGCCTGCTTGGCCTCGTGAAATGCCTGATAGGCAATCGACACATCCGCCGACGAACCCACCATCCGCATCGCGCCATGATCGAGCCACACCGCGCGCTGCGTGAGCTTTTT